>JBMDWS010000001.1:0-2726 GCA_048594695.1 Truepera sp.
GCGAAGTAGGCGGTTTGCACCGCTGCCTCCGCCCGCTGGGCGAAGCTCGTCGCGCCGAGAAGGCACACGAGTAAAAGCCATGTTCGTTTCATCGTCCTCTTTCCTTTCCTTACCGCCGTCACAACGTCACCTGCCGCCCATTGATGCCCGTGGCCCCGCTCGGGTGGGGCGGGCGGCGTTCCGTGATCTGGGGCGTCCCGTCTTCCTCGAAACAGCGCACGTTTAGCGAGTGCGCCCCCGCCTCGAAGGGCCACGCGAAACGCCAGAGTACCCAGGTCAGGTCGGAGATCGGCTCTCGCAGTTCGGCTTCCTGCCAGGGGCCGTCGTCGACCTTGACTTCGACCCGGCTGATGCCGCGTGCTCCGGCGTGGGCCATGCCACCGATCAGTACGGGCGCGCCCTCCTCTTCACCGACCTGCACCGTATCGATGACCGACGTTGCCCGCATCTGCGCGGTTCTATCCCAGGTCCGCCTCACCCAGTAGCCGGGCTCCCAGGCGGGCACAGCCTCGATAGATTCGATCCACTTAGGCTGCTTCATGCCGTAGAGGTCCGGAATGTAGACGCGCAGCGGGAAACCGTTGCGAATTCTAAGTGGCACACCGTCCCAGGCGTAGGCGAGCATGATGCGCTCGTCGGCTTCGATGTCGGCGATGGCAACGTACTCGAAAAAGCCGTCGGCCGAAGCGATGCGGAGGTGCGTCGCGTCATCCTGAAGGCCCCACTCGGGTAGCAGGCGCTTGAGTGGCACCCCCGTCCAGCGCGTGGTGGAGGTGAGTTCGCCGCCAACCGGATTGGAAATGCAGGCCATAGTGATGAACTGATGGACAGGTTCGTAGGCGCGCAGGTCCGAGAGGGTGTAGGCTTTGGGCGTATCGAGCATCCCTTCGACGCGCAGGTTCCACGTCGCTTCGTCGATGGCTGGAGGCGTGAGGTTGATGTCGATGCGGTAGTACTGCTCGAGAGGCGTGTATTCGGGTCGTGTGCCCGGCACCACCTTGATCGCTGCACCCGCGTTGGGTAAAGCGTTCGCCGCAGACCAGCGCTGCCCGGTCGCTGCGTCGGCCTCTCCTAACCGTCGCCCCAGTACGGTCGCTACGCCAGCACCCGCTACCGTTACTAGCGCCGCTGCACCCCCCAGCCGCACAATGAACTGCCGCCGGTCCACGCGCTCGGCGCTAGGGACCGACGCGTGAGCCACTTCACGAACGCGGACCACGCGCCTTTGCACCCATGCCAACCCCACGCCCCAGATCAGAACCGCGAGGACGACCCAAAGTCCCTCGAGAGTCGGCGCGTTCGGACGTGTGGCGCTGACCAGAGCCAGCACGGCGCCAACAGCCACCCCGTACACGCTGCCGCTCAGGTAGCTCGAGCGCCGCCCCTGCCACCAGGCGAAAAATATACCGCCGCCCACCATCGCGAGCAGCAGCGTCAGACCGACCGCCATCCCCTGCTCGGCAAGCTTGGCGGTGTCACGAACCGACAGGCCGAGCGCCGTCAGCACACCGACCATCGCGTCGATACCCTGCGTCACGACACTGCCCGGCAGACTCCGCGACACTAGATCGAACACATCGTAGGGAATAAAGGGGACGCCCAGTACGAGATGCGCCAGCAACAAGAGCACCAGCAGGGGTGCGGTCAGGAGCAGCGTCAGGAGCGCGCCCCGAACGAACGAAACGAGGGGGTGTGGTTTTACGTGATTCAAGACAAAATCTCCCTTTGTAAAGCCGTGTACCCGGCACGCGGCTCGCCGGATGTACTACCGACGCGGCGCATGGCGCATATAGATGACTTCACGATAGGGCCAAACCGGCGGCGCGGCAGTAGTGTGTCGTCACGTTCAGGTAAGGGTGCGCACCGTTATCCGAGCGTCCTGGGCTATTCTTGAAAGATGGAAGCTCGAGAACGCTATGAACGTACCATCGCCCGCACCCTCGGCGAGCTGATCCCGCACCTCAAAGACCCTCGTATCCCGGTCGTGGCGACGGTCGAGCGCGTGCGCCTCAGCGCGGACTTCGCGCAGGCCAAGGTGCTCGTCAGTACCCTGAACGAAGACGACATGCCCGACTTTGCGGCGGCGCTCGAGCGGGCCGCTGGCTTTTTGCAGCGCGAACTCGCCGAAACCCTCGACATGCGCCGCACCCCGCGCCTCAGTTTTACGAGTAACCCCCTCGAGGTGCTCTAAGGGTGTCCCTGACCCTGCGCGTCCGTTTCGCCGAGACCGACCAGATGAGCGTCGCGCACCATAGCGCCTACATCGTCTGGTTAGAAGCCGCCCGCATCGAGTGGCTGCGCGAGCGCGGGCTGGATTACCGAAAGCTCGAGGCGGCGGGCGTGTCGCTGGCGGTAAGCGCCGTGAGCGTCCAGTACCACCGGAGTAGCCAGTTCGATGACCTCTTGACCATAGACGCAATCATGACCGAGCTAAAGAGCCGCCGCGTGGCCTTTCGCTACGTGGTGAGCCGAGAGGGCGAAACGGTAGCTACGGGCGAAAGCCTCCATACGCCTGTCAATGCCAGCGGGCGGACCGTGCGCCTGCCCGAGATGTGGCTCGCGTCCCTGCAAGCGCACGTCTCGAAACCGTAGGATAGGGGTGACTGACGCCTGCATCTTCGCAGGCATTCTCCACACCCTCACCCCAGAATCGGAGTCGCCCGTGACCAAACCGCTCGAGACACCTCTACCCACCCAGACCAGTAAGTTTCGCGGCGAAGCCCTCA
>JBMDWS010000010.1:0-28784 GCA_048594695.1 Truepera sp.
CAGATCGAATGGGCTTACAAGACCCAGTCGCGGATCACCTTTAGCGGTGAACAGTGGACCGTCAAGTCGATTTCAAGGATGTTCCTGGCTTCTGGCGAGTCTGCGGTTGCCAGCCTCGAGAAGGTCCTCGAGGTCGATTAGCAAGCTGGTCGCTGTTATACCCGCCCGCAGTGCAGGAATCCGGCCTAGTTTTTATGGTAGCTTCCTAAGACTGCAGCGTGGAGGTACAGGATTCTTTCACGATATTTGTGCATAGTGTGATGGCTCTCCCGAAGAAGAAATCGGAAGCCTATCAGCTCGCGGTCGCGGTAGTTTCTGACGGCAACGCCACACTGACCTATGCCGGCAGGCGCTGGACTGTTCGGGGATCGAGGTAGAGAAGCTGCCCAAGTTCTACCCGGAGAAGGGTGATAACAGTCCAGATCGCCCCTAGCTAGAAGCTCGAGTGGCTTGCGCCGCGCCTAGAGATCACAAACCGTGCTACAATTTGGTTTCTGAACAGGATGTTCAGAGCTTGGGGGCGTCCCGGTTTCGACGGGGCTCACCGAGGACGGAGTTGCGCGTAGAGGACGCCGTTGGCCTCTTTAAAAAACGGCAAAGCCATTAACTGGCAACGCTAACGCTCGTCAGAGCTACGCACTCGCTGCTTAATTGCTAGCGAACGTTCGCTAGAAACCCCGCCTGTGGTTCGCTAGATGAACGTCACCAAAACCGGCTAGCCGAAAGCTTCTAACGCTGGGCTGAGGCGAAACCAAAGGCGTGTAAGCGCAGGATTTAGGCCTGTCCTGGAGCCTCTCCTGCGCCGACAACCAATTCCTGGACTACACGCGTAGACGCTTCTCTAAGGGGGTTTCGGACGCGGGTTCGATTCCCGCCGCCTCCACCAGAAGAGCCGAGGAATGATACCCTCGGCTCATTTTTTTGCCTACAATTATTCGTAGCCCAGCACGGCTTTGCGCCTTTTACCCCACTCGAGCGCGCTCTCGATGCTTTCGTCGATGCTGTGCTTCGCCTCCCAGCCGAGCAGCGCGTTGGCACGTTCGGCGTTGGCGTATGCGCCTGCAACATCGCCGGGGCGTGGTGGCGCTTCACGTGTGTTGATCGGACTGCCCCAGACCCGCTCGAATGCGGCGACGAGTTCCTTGACTGTGACGCCCTCGCCCGTGCCAAGATTGACGACGCTGTAAGGAGCATCCGATGCTGCGAGCACGTCGTCGAAGCGTTCGACCGCCGCGACGTGCGCTCGGGCGAGGTCCCAGACGTGTACGTAGTCGCGGATACCCGAGCCATCGCGCGTAGGCCAGTCCACTCCGGTAATCTGGAATTCTGGCAGCTTGCCGAGCGCCGTGTCGACAAGTTTGCCGAGAACGTGCGAGGGTTCGCGGACGTGAATGCCGCTGCGGTAGTTCGGGTCGGCCCCGATGGGGTTGAAGTAGCGCAGGGCGACGCCGCGCAGCGTACCCGCGTGCGCCATGTCGGAAAGAACCATCTCCATCATGTATTTGGTGCGGGCATAGGGTGAGGAGGGCTTGAGGGGTGCGTTCTCGGTCACCCTGAAGTCGGACACCACATCGTAGATACTCGCCGAGGAAGAGAAGACCACCCGTGGGAAGCCGTGATCCTCGAGCATCCGGAACAGCTCGAGCGATTTGCAGACGTTTTCGCTGTAGTAGAGATAGGGTTTCTCGACCGATTCGGGCACCACGATGAGGGCGGCACAGTGAATAGTGGCGTAAAGATCTGGGTGATCGCTAAAAATCTGCTTGAGCAGCTCCCGGTCCGCGATGTCGCCCTCATAGAAGATGCGCCCATGGGTAAAGACGCGCTGCCCGGTGACGAGCGAATCGAGGATGATGGGTGTGTGCCCCTGAGTCTCGAGAGCACTGGCGATGGTGCTGCCGATATACCCGGCTCCGCCGGTAACAAGGATTTCCATAGGCTCCTTTAACGCCAACCGAACGGTTTACCCAGGCAGGATGGCTGACGTTTTCAGGTTACTCTAGCCCGGAGAACTGCGCCGGACTGCAACGTTTGTACAAGCTCGGAGCCAGACCGAAACGACTAGACGCTGCTACCTGCCCCTTAGCTGCTGCCTGCCAATTAAACGACGCCGACCTCGAGGCCGTCGAATAGACCCTCGAGCGGCAGCGGGAGTGGACCGCGTAGCCCGCCCAAGGCAAAATACTCGGTGGCGAAAAAGCCCTCTATCTTCGCTTTTGCCTCGCTGGTCATCTGGGCCATACGCGAGGTTGGACCCATCTGCGAGCGATGTGCCCGTAAGGCCTCCAGTTTGCGCTCTAGGTACGCCTCGACGTTTAGCCTGACCGCGACCGTATCGTCCGATACGCCGTAGAGAAGCGGGTCGAGGCCACGCTCCTCACCGAAGGCTCGGGCATTTTCTGATGGTGTAACGCCAAAAAAGAGGCGCTTGGGTGAAGCCTCTAGGTGTCCGCTCGAGAAAAACGCGGCGCTCGCGGCGCGGTGCACGGCGAGGTGGTCGGCGTGTCCATATCCACCGTGCGGGTCGAAGGTCACGATCACCTGCGGGTTCACTTCAGCAATAATCTCGCGCAGCCTCGCCTCGAGTTCTTCCAGCGGCACGTTCATGAGCGCGCGCGTGTCCCCGGTGCGGGTGCGCTCCTCGCGGCCCGAATCACCGTAGCCGAGCATGCGCACGTCGGACAGGCCGAGAATCGCGGTGGCCCGACTGAGTTCTTCGGCGCGCACCACCGCAAGCGCCTCGGGTCCGTCGACCTGGATGTCGGGATCGGTGACCTTGCCCGCGTCACCCTTCGTGGCGCATACCAGCGTGACCTGGACGCCCGCAGCGGCGTAGTGGGCCAGCATGCCACCGGAAAAGACCTCATCGTCGGGATGGGCGAAAATAGCCAAAAGTGCGGGTTTCATGGGATTTATCAAACCATCTTCGTTGCCGTTATACCTGACCGCAAAAGACCTTTACCAACGCTGAGGCGTTATGCTAGACTCCCTTAATTCAGTAATACCAACGCGCGTTAGCGCTGGGGAGGGCACGATGGCAGAAGTCAATCTCGACCACGTCTATAAACGTTTTGGGTCCGTAACTGCGGTCAAGGATTTTAATCTTGACATCAAAAACGAAGAATTTATGGTCTTCGTTGGACCTTCGGGATGCGGAAAAACCACGACGCTGCGCATGGTCGCGGGACTCGAGGAGATCAGCGACGGAACGCTGCGTATCGGTGACCGTGTGGTCAACGACGTGCCTCCCAAGGACCGGGACATCGCTATGGTGTTCCAGAACTACGCGCTCTATCCGCACATGAACGTTGAGCAAAATATGTCGTTCGGGTTGCGCTTGCGCAAGACGCCTAAGCAAGAGATCAAAAAGCGCGTAGACGACGCTGCTAAAATCCTCCAGATCGAGCACCTGCTGCAGCGCCGTCCGCGCGAACTCTCCGGGGGGCAGCGTCAACGTGTGGCGCTCGGTCGCGCCATCGTTCGCGAGCCTGCTGTGTTCCTCATGGACGAGCCGCTTTCGAACCTTGACGCCAAACTGCGTGTCGAAATGCGCGCGCAGATCTCAAAGCTGCATAAGCGCCTTGGGGTTACGACCATCTACGTGACGCACGACCAGGTCGAGGCCATGACCATGGGTACGCGCATCGTGGTTATGAAAGACGGGCTTATCCAGCAGATCGATACGCCCATCAACCTCTACGAAAAACCCATCAACAAGTTCGTCGCGGGTTTCATGGGCTCGCCAGCCATGAACTTCCTCGTTGGCACGGTGCAAGACGGCAAAGTCTCGAGCCCGTCCTTTAGTGTCAAGCCCGACGCGGAACTCGCTCAGAAGCTTCAGCGCCACAATGGTCAGAAGGTCTACTTCGGTATTCGTCCTGAAGACCTCGGGCTGCGCGGGGCGACGGATATTCCCGAGGGCGACAACGTCATTCGGGCAACTGTCGAAGTCGTCGAGCCCCTCGGTGCAGAAACACAGATCATCACCTCGGTCGATGGTGACCAGACGCTCGTGGCGCGCATCGACTCGCACGCCCGCGTGGAACCTGGTGCGCAGATCGAACTCCTCGCAAACCCCAAGAAGATGCACGCGTTTGCGCTCGAGAACGAAGACAACATCCGCTTTTCCTAAGAGGCCCATCTGAAAAACGCCCGGCTCGAGAGCCGGGCGTTTTTTGCGGGATGGAATGCAATCGGGTTCGGAGGCAACTCAGAAGTTCAGGCGCTTAGAAGACCAAGTTCGGCGAGAATTTCCTCTTCTGTATAGGTGCGTCTGGGTTCGGGAGCAGGAGCGCTTTCGATAGCTTTGGCGTAGACTTTGGCATACTCGGCCAGGTAAGCGTTGATCTCGCCTAGGTCTGCTGTAGTAAGACTCGAGAGTTCTTCTTTGGTCAGCTCGTGGCGCAGAAGACGGTGGACGAAGGAGGAGATTTCACTGGCCGTCATATGGCGCATCATACGGTATGACAGTAGAAACCTCATAGGTACTTAGGCCGTAGCCCTGAATCGACAAAGGTCTAGTACCCTGGCATTTGATTAAAACGCGTTCTTTTCTCTGACATGTCGCTGGGGCGCCACGCTGGATGGGTAGCCCAAGGTGTTGCCTCTGCCCTAACACTGCGAGGCCATTGGCGAGCGCCTCGACCGTAGGCAAGAACATGTCGGGCATTTTCTTGATGAGACTGTACAGCGTCGACAATAAGCCTATCTTCCTGCTAAGGCGCGAAGTAGCTCTTGACCCTTTCGACCTCACGCCACTCGAGTTCAGGCCAGCCTAGGATACGGCGTCGCCTACTTTTAAGACGCGAACGGTGGAGAACTTCGTCGGAACACACGCACTCGATGACCTTCCATTCTCTACCGTACTTGAGGGCCAACGCTTGCCAGGTTTCCCTCACACTCTCGATGCTTGCGACCGAATCTAAAATAGCCGATTGTCCAAGCATGAGCTGACGTTCGGCAAGGGTGGTCAGTAATTCACACGCTGCAAAGCCTACTCTTTTCTCTGCTTCCTCGCCGAGTGCACTACGTATGAGGGCGGCTTGAAGCCAGTCGCTGGACAGGTACGCCAACCTCTCGCCTCAAGAACTCGGCTAAGCTGGATTTGCCTGCACCGGGTAACCCCGAAAACACGATAAGTTGCATCCGTCTACCCTAAAACCCTGAGAGTAGACCAGGATGTGCCCGCTACGTGCTTGATCGGAAGAAGAACGAGACTACAGCTTGATTTGTGAAACCCATTTTCGGTGCATCGGTTTGGGTTCGAATCAAGCCTTTTGAGTCGCGCTACCGTGCAACTCGAGCGCTGTGAGAGATCTGTCCAACCAAACCGAAGCAGACTTTAGAGGTCGTTGACGATCGTGTGAGGGCTCGAGGCAGCTCCACGCCCAACGATGTTCAAGAAGGCGTGCTCCATGCATGGACCATTCTTACCGCGCAAAGCTCCACGAGACGCGTGTACTCTGGTGGGCAGTGCCACGTTGCGAACAGCTCGGGGACAGGTCTTTTGCGGTCTCATGTTCGGCGAGTCCTACGTCCGTGTCCACACGGTCGGCAACTCACCGGTACAAGAAACCTTGGAAAGTACACCATTACCCAGATAAAGGGTGCCGTCCATACCTGAAGGTAGAACGTGCTCATAGAACAAAAAAAGCCCCAACCGGGGCTTTTGTCTGAACGCTGGTGCCGAGAATGGGACTTGAACCCACACTCCCTTGCGGGAACTAGCTCCTGAAGCTAGCGCGTCTACCGATTCCGCCATCTCGGCGTGCTCAGGACGAGTAGTCTATCAGGAAGCTCCCCCCCTTGACAAGAGGCGCCAGGCCGTTCGACTCGACATTTCTGCGCCTGGAACCGCTAAACTAAAGTATGACTCAGCGCCGCTTGGACCTAGCCTTGCTCGTTGGTATCGGGGTCTTGCTCCTCCTTATCGTGGTGCTTGCCCTTAGTGCAGCACCACGCGCAGGCGTGGGCGACATCAGCGACCCCGTGCCTCGCGAGCCGGTCGAAGAGCTCACACCGACCTCGGAGGCTGCGTCCGAAGCGACTTCCGGCGCGGCCCCTGAAAACGACTCTGAACCTGCAAGCGCCCCTGAAACGGCTACGGAGCCTGAGAACGCGGGTGCAGGTGCAGAGACGACTGGAGCCGAAGAGACGGGCACAGGTGCGAGTGGGACGTCATTCAATGCTCGCCGGATCGAGCGTATAGGCTTTGCTTACGCCACCGGGACGCCCGGTGCGTGTGGTGTGCCGCTGACGGCCTGGAACTATGTGGCGCTTAGCCGTGATCTCCTCGAGGCTTACCCCTGTGGCACCGCTGTGACCCTTAGCCTCGAGGACGAGGTAGCGGGGCGGCGTGAGGTAGTGGCGCAGGTCGGGGATACGATGGGTGCGGATATCACCGATACGGTCAACATTTTCGTGAATCCGGACGAGCCTGCGCTCGAGTACGGGGTCACGAGCGGCACACTGAGCCCGTGAGCGGGGCGCGGCGCTTTACCGCGCAGGGAACGAATACGGGCTTTACCTGCGCGCACTGCGGCGCACACGTTCCGCCCCTGAGCAATGGGTCGTACCGCAATCATTGCCCGAAGTGCCTCTATTCGCTGCACGTCGACATCTTTCCCGGCGACCGGGCAAACTCCTGTATGGGCCTGCTCGAGCCTGTCGGAGCCGAACACGGCGCTAAAAAGGGCTGGGTCATCCGCTACCGCTGTACCCGTTGTGGTGAGACGGGGCGCAACAAGGCGGCTCTCGAGGATGCTGTGCCCGACGACTACGAGCGCCTCATCGACCTAACGCTGAGGCCCGGCTAGGGAGACGCCAATGAAAGAAACGGATTACCAGACGCTGAACGTGACGCGCGATGGGGCGCTCTTCGTGATCGCCCTCAACCGCCCACAGGTTCTTAACGCCCTGACGCCTCAACTCCTTACCGAGCTGCAGGGTGCGCTGCAGGTGGCGAGCGGTCCCGATGTTCGCGCTGTGTTGCTGACGGGCGCGGGGCGCGGGTTTTGCGCAGGCGCCGACCTTGGTGCGACGGAGCTGCCAGGTAACGCGCAGGAGATCGTCGAAACCTATTACAACCCTGTCACGCTGGCACTGCGCGACCTGCAAAAGCCTGTCGTGGCGGCGGTCAACGGCGTGGCAGCCGGGGCTGGAATGAGCCTGGCGCTCGCCTGCGACTTGCGCCTGCTCTCGGAAGAGGCACGGTTTTCGCTCGGGTTTCCGGGTATTGGTCTCGCCATGGACGCGTCGATGAGCTATACCCTGCCGCGCCTTGTGGGAACCGCTCGAGCCTTCGAACTCGCTTACAGCGGGCGTATGCTGGGCGCAACCGAATCCGTGGAGCTGGGTCTGGGGGAGACGATACTGCCCGCGGAAGGGTTCATGGAGTCGGCGTGCGCGTACGCTAGGGCGCTCGCGGACGGCCCCACACAGAGCTACGCTCGCATCCGGGCGCAGCTCTACGCCTCGGCGCAGAATACGTTAGAAGCGCAGCTGGCGCTCGAGGCCCGGCTGCAGGGTGAGGCCAGCCAGACGGAAGACTTTCGTGAAGGTCTGCGCGCCTTCGCCGAGAAGCGCAAGCCGCGTTTTAGGGGTGTGTAATGAACGATTTCCTGTTTTTTGGTGGACCCATCCTGACGCAGAATGAAACGGCGCCGAGCGCAGAAGCTGTCCTCGTTCGGGGTGAGCGCATCGCTTTCGTGGGGACGCTTGAAGAGGCCAGGGCCTTGGCTGCCCCCCAAACCGAATCTATCGACTTGCAGGATCGTACGCTCTTGCCGGGCTTTCACGACGCGCACGTGCACCTGACCCAGCACGGCCTCGACCTCGCCCGTCTACACCTTATCGAGACGCAGACGCTGGGAGCGGCCCTCGAGGCGGTCGCCTCCCGCACACGAACGCAGGAGCCGGGGTCGTGGATCGAGGGGTCGGGGCTATCGATGAGCCGCTGGAACGTTTCGTACCTCGACAAGCGCGACCTCGACGCGGTGTCGCCGGAGCATCCGGTAGTGCTGCGCTCGCAGGACGGGCACAGCGTCTGGGCTAATTCGCTGGCGCTCGAGCGGGCTGGGATTCACCGAGATTCACCCGATCCGGAAAATGGCGTTTTCGAACGAGACGACGCGGGCGAGCTGACGGGCCGACTACTGGAACTCGCTGCGAAGGTCGTCGGGCGGGCGATTCCTGAAGCGAGCGAGGTCGAGCTGCAAGGCGCCCTCTGCCGTGCGGGTGAGCATCTGGCGACGCTGGGCATCACGACGGTCCATCACATGGCTTACGAACCGGCACGTAACTGGCGACAGTTGGCGCTAGCCGCGAGTCGCGAGGATTTTCCGTTGCGCGTCTGGGCCTGTATCGATCAGGAGCATATCGAGCGGGCGCAGGAACTCGGCCTCGCCACGGGGCAGGGGGGGAGCCGCTTTACAGTCGGCGGCGCGAAGTTCTTTGCCGATGGTGCGCTCGGCTCCCTGACGGCGTGGATGCTGGAACCCTACGCGGGAACCGATACGGTCGGTATCACTCTTCACGGGCCGGACACGCTTGCCGAGCGCTACCCCAAGGCACTGGCGGCGGGACTTACCCTCGTGACGCACGCAATTGGCGACGCTGCCAACCGTGCGGTATTGGACGCGCTAGAAGCCACCCGCGAGGACTGGCAGGGCCGAGGGCTGAGGCCACGGCTCGAGCACGCTCAGCACCTACACCCCGACGACGTGCCGCGCTTTGCTGAGCTGGGTGTTCCGGTGTCGCTTCAACCTATTCACCTGACCTTCGACGCCAAGCGTATCGGTGAGCTGCTGACCGAACGCAAGAATGGTGCCTACCGGACGCGTTCGCTCCTCCGCTCGGGTGCGGTGCTGGCGTTTGGCTCGGACACGCCGGTCGCCCATCCCGATGTGATTCAGGGCCTTCGCGCTGCCTGTACGCGCCAAGCCGTCGACGGTACGATCCTGAATCCGGACGAGGCGCTGAGCGTCGAGGACGCTCTGGCAGCGTATACGCGGGGTGCGGCCTACGCGATCAGTCGTGAAGACCGCTCCGGGCAACTGCACGCCGGTTTCGACGCCGACCTGACTGTCCTCTCACACGATCCACGTGAATCTCTAGAGCACTTGGAAATTTCCGGAACGATGCTGGCGGGGACCTGGACCTATCCCTTTAGCTAGAGGATTTCTGGCAGGGCGCTATACTTATTGAATGACGACGCTGGAACGCACCTTCGACCTTGTTGGGCTGCTGCACCGGGCACGAGAGGCCAGTCGCAGCTTGCTTCGGGCCGACCGCGACGCGGCCCTTCTCGCTATCGCCGATGAACTTCTGTCGCACGCTGCACCGATCCTCGAGGCTAACGCCGAAGATGTCGCGAGTGAGCGGGCGCGGGGCACGCCCGACGCCCTTGTCGACCGCTTGACGCTGAGCGACAAACGCCTTACCGAAATTGCCGACGCCGTGCGGCAGGTGGCGGCCCTGCCCGACCCCGTGGGTCGCACGCTCGAGAGCTGGACCCTTGAGAACGGGCTCGAGGTGCGGAAGGTCAGCGTGCCGTTCGGCATTATCGGCATGATCTACGAGTCGCGCCCGAACGTGACGGTGGACGCAGCGGTATTGGCCCTCAAGTCTGGGAGCGCCGCCGTGCTGCGCGGGTCAGCCAACGCCCTCAGGAGTAACCGAGTGCTCGTCTCAGCGATGCGGGCAGCACTCGCTAAGGTGGGCGTGCCTGAGGACGCGGTGCAACTCATCGACTCGCCCGAGCGCAGCCTCGTGACGGAGTTGCTCTCGGCGCGGGGCCTCGTCGATCTCGTTATCCCAAGGGGTGGTGCATCGCTCATCAACCACGTTATCGAGACTGCCAAGGTGCCGATCATCGAAACGGGAACGGGCAACTGCCACGTCTTTGTTGATGAAACCGCCGATCTAGCGCAGGCGCAGGCGATCATTTTGAACGCCAAGGTGCAGCGTCCGGGGGTGTGCAACGCTGCTGAAACGCTACTGGTCCAGGAGGCTGTGGCTGAGGCGTTCTTGCCGGACGCGCTGGCGGCGCTCCGTCAGGCCGGGGTGCGGCTGCGTGGCTGCGAACGGACGCGGGCGCTCGTACAGGAGGTCGAGCCTGCGAGCGAAAGCGATTGGGAGACGGAATACCTGGACCTCGAGCTAGCCGTCCGGGTCGTGGGGTCGGTAGAGGAGGCCATCGACCACATCAACCGCTACGGAACCCAGCACAGTGAGGCCATCCTCACGCAGTCGCCCGAAAATGCCGAGCGCTTTCAGACGGATGTGGACGCTGCCGCTGTCTACGTCAACGCCTCGACCCGCTTTACCGACGGCTTCGTGTTCGGATTCGGGGCGGAGATCGGCATCAGCACCCAGAAACTCCACGCTCGCGGCCCTATGGGTTTAGCTGAAATCACAACCTACAAGTACCTCGTCGGGGGGCGTGGTCAGGTGCGTGAATAGCAGTCTGAAAAACGAGAAAATATCTGTCTGAGACGTGTCTTCTGGCGTCGTTTCGCGGCTCTCTCGGATGGTAGAATGAGCTATTCCGAGCGGCTCTTATACGCAGATGATCGGGCCGCTGTGTGAGTTCTGGAGGGCACATTGACATCCACCTATAGCGCCGACAGCATCACGGTTCTTAAAGGCCTCGAGGGCGTTCGCAAGCGCCCCGCCATGTACGTGCAAGGCGGAACCGGGATCGACGGTTACCATCAGCTCCTGACGGAAATCATCGATAACGCCATCGACGAGTCGCTCGCGGGTCACGCCGATACCGTCGAGGTGTTTCTCAACAAGGACGGCTCGGCGACCGTGACCGACAACGGACGCGGCCTGCCTGTCGGGATGATGCAAAAAGAGGGCCGAAACGCCATCGAGGTGAGCTTGACCGAGCTGCACGCGGGTGGTAAGTTCGATTCGGACGCCTATAAGGTGTCCGGCGGGTTGCACGGCGTCGGCGCGTCGGTTGTCAATGCGCTTTCGGTCTTTCTCGAGGCCGAGGTCAAACTCGACGGCAAACTGCACCGCATTCGCTTCGACTACGGCGAAGTCAGTGAACCTGTCCACGTCATCGGTAAGGTCGCCAAGGGCGAAACAGGGTCGGCGATCACTTTCCGGCCCGATCACGCTATCTTCAAGGATATCGAAGGCTTCGAATACGGTCGCATTCGTCGGCGTCTGCGGGAGCTGGCCTTTCTCACGGCGGGCGTCAAGATCGTCATCGAGGATCGGCGTGGGGGAGAGGTCAAGCGCGAGGTCTTTCAGGAAAAAGGCGGGGTTGCTGCCTTTGCCGCTAACCTTGCCGACGGCGACAAATTCCTCTACGAAGCGCCCGCGCTTTTGACCGGTAACGCCGACGACATCGAGGTCGAGGTCGGCTTTATCCATACGAGTGCGTACGTGCAGACAATTCTCACCTACGCCAACATGATCACCAACCGAGACGGCGGGACGCACCTGACGGGTTTCAAGACCGCGTATACCCGCGTTCTGAACAACTATGCCAAGGCTAAAAATCTTGTCAAGAAGGGTGAACCGGCCCCGACCGGCGACGACTTTTTGGAAGGTATTTCCTGTGTCATCTCGGTCAAAATTGGCGACCCGCAGTTCGAATCGCAGGCGAAGGTCAAACTGCTGAACCCCGAGGCGCAGAGTGCGGTGCAGTCGGTGGTTTACGAGCGCCTGGGTGAGTACTTGGAGGAAAACCCCAAGAACGCCAAGACGATCATCGAAAAGGCTGTCAACGCAGCCAGGGCGCGGGAGGCGGCCCGTAAGGCCCGAGACCTCGTGCGCCGTGCCAACCCCATCGACAATGACGAGCTGCCGGGCAAATTGGCGGATTGCACGTCCGAAGATCCGTCCGTCAGCGAACTCTATATCGTGGAGGGGAACTCGGCGGGAGGGTCAGCCAAGGGTGGGCGTGAGCGCCGTTTTCAGGCCATTCTGCCGCTCCGTGGTAAGGTGCTGAACGTCGAGAAGGCGCAGCTCAGCAAGGTGCTCAAGAACGCCGAAATCCGCGCCATGATCGCCGCGATCGGTGCGGGGATCGAGGGTACCGGGGACAACGCGCATTTCAACCTCGAGTCGGTACGCTACCACCGCATCATCATCATGGCGGACGCCGACGTCGACGGCTCGCATATCCGCACGCTGCTCCTGACCTTCTTTTACAACTACATGCGCCCCCTCATCGACGCGGGCTACATCTACCTGGCGCAGCCGCCTCTGTTCGGCGTTCGCTTTGGGCGCGAGAAGGACATGACCTACGTGTACGACGACGCCAATCTCGAGCGTCTGCTGTCACAGAACCGGGGTCGCAAGTACGAGATCCAGCGCTTCAAAGGTCTGGGTGAAATGAACCCCGAAGAGCTGTGGGCTACAACCATGAATCCCGAAACGCGGATTCTCAAGCGTGTCGAGGTCGAGGACGCGCTTGACGCCCGCGAAACCTTTGAGATGCTCATGGGTACCGAGGTGCCCCCGCGCCGCCGCTTTATCGAGGAAAATGCGCACCTCGCCCAAATCGAGATTTAGGCTTTTCTAAATCTTATCTGAATCTTAAAAGTGTACCAAGCACGTGCTTGGTACACTTTTTGATGGGGTGACGATGCAGCGCGTTCTGGTTGTTGGTGTTTCTGGGGCAGGGAAGAGCACACTGGCCAGAGAGTTATCGGTGTGCCTAGACCTCCCCTTTACGCCGACCGACGACCTTTACTGGAGACCCGGCTGGCAACGTGTCCCAAGTGCTGACCTGCGGGAGCTGTTAGACGCACTCACCCTAGCCCCCTGTTGGGTGCTCGATGGCAACTTCGACGATCTGCGTGACCTTGTATGGGTCAGAGCCGACACAATTTTGTGGCTCGATTATCCGCGTTATATCACGTTTTCCCGGTTGCTGCGGCGCAACTTGGGTTGGACGATCTCACGGCAACCTGTCTGGTCGGGAAACGTCATGACGCTTTCGCATGCCCTATCCGGCATTCGCCATAGCCTGCGCGGACATGCGCTCAAGCGCCAGCGCTATCCCGACTGGCTCCTGAAGTGTTCGCATGTCCAGGTCGAGCGCTTTGGACATCCCAGGGAAACCGTGAGGTGGCTCGAGTCCCTCGAAACAAAAGGCCGAGCGCTTCGAGAGCGCCCGGCCTAGATGAAATAAGCGAGAACTTACTGGCCCTGAGAGAGGGACTTAAGGTAGGTCACGATCTGCCAGCGCTCTTCCTCACTGGTTTGTGCAGAGAACGCAGGCATACCGCCAGGACGACCATTGGTGAGCGTTTCAAAGATGTCGGCGTCGCTATTTCCGTAGACCCATTCCGCGTCGGTCAGATTAGGTCCGAGCCCACCTGCCAGCTCCGGCCCGTGACAGCTCGTGCAGCCGAGGCTGCCGTGAACCAGGGTGTTTCCAGCTTCGATAGCTGCCTGATCGTCGGCAGGAAAGGGATTTTGACCTACGGGTTCTGAAGATGCGGGAGGGGCAGATGCTGCTGTCAGCTCAGTTCCAATCTCAGCCAGACCTTTTTCTGCCACGATCTCCATCGCCCGTTCGATAGGGATACGCCCTGACCCCGTATCGTTGGCACCGGGCTCCTCGAGGGTTGTGCTCGCAGCCTGCAGCGTCTCTTGAAACTGTGTTTCGTTCGCCGGCGTGTAGCGGGCGCGGTTGAACGACGTCATCATGACCAAAATCGCGAGCAGGATGACAACAGCGGCGATGATCGACGCAACGAACAGATTGCGCAGTGTGCCGGGTGAGATGAGGTAGTCGTTTGCTGGCGTGGATTGCTGAGTAGCGTGTTCTTTAGTCATGAGCGCTCACCCCCGCGAGTTCAGCTGCTATACGCGGATCGTGGGCGGGAAGGATGTCGCTCGCCTTGAGGCGGTAGAAGAAAAAGCTCAGCCAGATGCCGCCGAGAGCCAGCACCAGGGCGATATCGAGAAAGCGGAAGGGGAAGCCGCCCCGCTCAAACGTCGGAATGATGATCCAGTAGAGGTCGACAAGGCGCATCAGCATCATCCAGATGGCGACCCAGATGAGCGCACGACCCTTTTGCTTGACCCATCTCGAGAAGAGAATCAGGAAGGGGACGAAGAAGTGAAACACCAGGAGCGCGGCTGCCATCCAGCCCCAACCCGGCCCTAGGCGGGTAACGTACCACGTGTTGGTTTCGACGACGTTGTTTGACCAGAGGATGATGAGCTGACTGGTTTGGACGTAGGCCCAAAACATGGTGAAGGCCATCAGGAAGTTACCGAAATCCTGTAGGCGTTTGTCTGTCAGGACGGTGGACAGGCTCTCGACGCCCCGGAAGCTTACCAGCAAGATGATGATGAGGCTAACGGCGCTGATCGCTTGACCGATCATGAGAATAACGCCGTACATCCCGGAAAACCACTCGGGTGTGAGCGACATGCCCCAGTCTACAGCCGCAAAGGTCATCGCCAGGATGTGGAAGATGATTGCGGGCGCTGCAAAGTTGCGCATCTTCTGGGCGAGATCTTCACCCTTGTCCTGCCGCTTCGACAGAGTGGTCAGATAATAGGTGATGCCGCTCCAGATGGCAAAGTAAATCACGCTACGAACGATGAAGAATGGGATGTTGAGGTATCCCTTCTTGAGTTCGACGAGGTGATGCGCGGCAACATAATCGTGGTTGGTCCAGATGTAGAGGCTCGTGATTCCAAGAAGAACTGGAATAAAAAGAACCGCCATCATGTAGATGTTGCTTGCGCCGGCCTCGAGGAACCTTCTGGCAATCGCGCCCCATGGCCCGCCAGCAACATGCTGGATCATCAGAAGAAACAGGCAGCCGAGGGTCAGGCCTACCCAGAAGAGGAAGGCGTAGAGATAGGACTCGAAAAAGCCTTTGAGCCCGCCACTCATGGGAATAAGGACGATTGATGCGACGAGGCCGAGAATACCGAGCACAGTGGCGAAACGCTGAGCCCGGGTCAGGGCGGTCGTATAGGAGGAGTCGCTACGGGTCATTGATCCGCCCCTTCTGATGAGTTGCCGATAGCGTCTTCGACGGCCTGGGCTGCATCTCTGGCTGCCTGGGCTGCATCTTTAGCTGCCTGGGCCGACGCACGTGCGGTCTCCGCAGCGGTCCTGGCCTCGACTTGGGTTGTTTGGACAATTTCCTCTTTGAGGTCGTCAGGCAGCGAAGCGATAGGCGCGTTCTGCGAGTACTGAAGTGTTTTGATGTAGGCTGCAATCGCCCAGCGGTCCTCGACAGGGATACGCGCCGCGTAGGAGAACATGCGCCCGAAGCCGTTGGTCGCTGCGCCGAAAAAGTAACCGACCGGCGAGGCGAGCAGACGTGGATCGTGGAACGAAGCGGGCTGCACGAATCCTTTTTGCACGATCATGCCCTGACCGTTGCCCGAATAGTTGTGGCACGGGGAGCAGTAGATGTCGTAACGTTCCTGACCGCGCTCGAGCACCGCCTGGGTCAGTTCGAAAGGGAGCTCGGTAGCGATCCCGTTTGCGTTCTGGCCCGTGTAGTAGCCGGGGTCGACTTCACCCCGGGATCTCGAGACGGTGTTTTCCGGAAGCGGACGCGAGGAGGCATTGTCCTCATAAAAAGGCGAGGCGTCGTACGTATTGAATTTGGGCTGATCGTACATGTTGCGCCCGCAGCCCGCGAGGAGGGCCAGAAGGGCTGCTGAAAAGAGTAGACGGCGCATGTTAAACCTCGACCTCGGAAACGCGCAGCGCACCCAGTGAATCCATGAACGAGCGTGTCTTGCTTTCATCGAAAAGGGAGTCGGTCGCTTCGATACAGAGGAAAAAGTGATCGCGGGTTGCCGTCTCGAAGTTGGGCGTGTTGAAAATCGAATGGTACGGCTGCGGCAGGCCGTTGCGACCGAGCATGAAGAGCCCTGAGGTAAAGGCGGCAAAGAGGATCGTGCACTCGAAGGTGATGATGATGAAGTTGGGCCACGAGTTAAGCGGCTTGCCCCCGATATTCAGGGGATAGTAAACGACATTGGCGTACCACTGCATAAAAAAGCCGAGAAGGCCGCCGGTTATACCCATCCATAAGACTACCCAACCCAGTCGGGTATTGGTCATACCAAGGGCCTGATCGAGTCCTTCGACCGGGAAGGGCGTGTAAGCGTCCATCTTCTTGTAACCGGCCTCGCGGGCCCGGTTGGCCGCTTCGGTCACCGCTTCAGGGGTATCGAATTCAGCGACGATGCCGTAGAGCGGAATATCCCGCTCAGGTATAGGGGCTGACATCAACCAACCTCCGCTTCTGCCCTGGCTGTAGGTGCGTGATGACTGTCCGGACCGTGATGCTTATCGTGGTGGACGAGCTCCTTGATTTCAGATGTGGCAATGGTCGGCAGGAGCCGGATAAAGACAAACCAGAGCGTCAGAAAGAGACCTATCGAACCGATAAAGAGCGACCAGTCGAAGACGGTGGGAAAGTAGTTGCCCCATGACGACGGGAGGAAGTCACGCGTCAGACTGATGGCAACGATGACGTAGCGCTCGAGCCACATCCCGACCGACACGATCAGCGCGATGATAAAGAGTGCGACCTGCGACTGGCGAACACGCTTCGACCAGAGGAACTGAATGGTCAGACCGTTACAGAAGATGAGCGCCCAGAAGGCCCAGGCATAGTCGCCGAAGACGCGGTTATAGGCCATGTAGCGTTCGAACTCGACACCCGAGTACCAGGCGGTAAACAGCTCGATGACGTAACCGTAAAGCACGATCATGCCGGTTGCAAACATGACCTTGGCGCAGTTGTCGAGGTGCTTTTTGGTAATGAGACCCTCGAGCCCAAAAGCGCGGCGCAGGGGGATTCCCAGAATGAGCACCATGGCAAATCCAGCGTAGACGGCTCCAGCGACGAAGTAGGGGGGCGCGATGGTGTTGTTCCAACCCGGCAACTGTGCCACGGCGAAGTCCATGGCAATCGTCGAGTGAACGGACAAAACCAGTGGCGTCGAGAGGGCAGCCAGAAGCAGGTACGCCCGCTGATAGCGTTGCCAATGCTTAGTCGAACCGCGCCAGCCCAGAGCCAGAGAGCCGTAAAAAAGCTTGGTAAAGGGTTTCTTGGCCTTGTCGCGCATGGTGGCGAGGTCGGGGATCAGGCCGATAAACCAGAAGAGAGCCGAAACACTGGCGTAGGTCGAAATAGCGAAAACGTCCCAGTCGAGCGGCGAGCGAAACTGGGGGAAGAGTCCGTAGGTGTTCGGGTAGGGAAAGAGCCAGTAAAAGACCCAGGGACGCCCCAGGTGCAGAATCGGTCCAAGCCCGGCGCAGACGACGGCAAAAAGCGTCATCGCTTCGGCAAAGCGGTTGATCGAGGTGCGCCAGTCTTGCCTAAAGAGGAGCAAGATAGCCGAAATGAGCGTTCCGGCGTGCCCGATCCCGATCCACCAGACGAAGTTGATGATCGGGAAGGCCCAAGCGACGGGGATATTGTTCCCGAAGATGCCAGTACCGCGAATAATGAGTGTGGCGACCGTATAGAGCCATATCAGCAGCAATACAAAGCCGACAAAGAAGCCTAGGAACCACCAGATGGGGGTCCGAAACGGCCCTCTTAGGATGGGTTTGGTAACGGAATCGTCGACGCCGCCGTAGCTCTGACCGGGCGCGATGACGCGGTTGGTTTCCTGAACACGTCTGCGAACAGCCATCAGTGTGCTCCTATCGCGGCCTCGGCTTCAGCGTGCGTTTCCGCCAAGGCCGGATGGGGGTTGGTCAGTTTGGTCAGGTAGGACGTGCGGGGTGCGGTGTTGAGTTCGGTCAGGACCGCGTAGTTGAGGACCGAACCGCGCGCGGCGCTGACGGCGCTCTCAGGGTTGTTGATATCCCCGAAGACGATGGCTTGCGTCGGGCAGGCGCTCTGGCAAGCTGTAACGATTTCCCCATCGCGGACCTGGCGATTTTCGTTGCCCGCGCGGATGGTCGAGGCCTTGATGCGCTGCACGCAGTAGGTGCACTTTTCCATCACCCCACGGCTGCGAACCGTAACGTTGGGGTTGGCAAGCATCGCTAGGCTCGTGTCATCGAGTTCGGCGTACTGCAAAAAGTTGAAGCGACGCACCTTGTAAGGGCAGTTGTTCGAGCAGTAGCGGGTGCCGACGCAGCGGTTATAGACCATGACGTTCAGGCCTTCGCTGTCGTGGGTGGTCGCGCCGACCGGACAGACCGGTTCACAGGGTGCCTGTTCGCAGTGCTGACACATCATCGGCATGTGGTAAAAGCTTGGGTCGTCGACGTCGCCACCGTAATAGGCGTCGACGCGAATCCACTGCATTTCGCGCCCGATCTGCACCTGACCCTTGCCGACGATAGGAATATTGTTCTCGGCCTGGCAAGCGGTAACACAGGCGTTACAGCCTGTGCAGACGTTCATATCGACAACCATGCCCCACGCGTAACCTTCATAGGTGTAGGGTGCATAGAGGTTCGACTCGGGGTGCTCGACGGGGTGGACGAAGTGTGGATGCTCGGGCTCGGCTTGCAGCTCGGTGAGGGTGCCGTGCCGAACGATGTGCCGGTTTTCGACACCATCGGTGTCGAGTGCGTGGTGCATTTGCGTACTGACGAGTGTATAGGTTTTACCCGTGGCGCGCAGTTGCGCGCCCGTTGCGTGCCAGAGCGTATCGCTCGCTCGCAGCGTGTTGACGTTGAAGCCTAGCCCGTTGCCGACGTGGCCTGCTGCGCGGCGTCCGTAGCCGAGGTGCAGCACGATCAGGTTGTCGGCCTGACCCGGGTTTAGCCACACGGGTAGCTCGAGGCTGCGGTCCGCGACGGTCACGGCGACCATATCACCGTTGCTGAGCCCTTCGCGCTCCGCGAGAGCGGGTGCGATAAGCGCGGCATTATCCCAGGTCAGCTTGGTAAAAGGATTAGGTAACTCCTGCAACCAGCCGTTATTGCTGTAGCGCCCATCGAGAATGCTCGGATCGAGCTGAAAGGCGACCTCGAGCCCATCTGCTTCAGGGCTGGTCACGGGCGTTTCACTGCCACCCGAACTCGTCGTGTTGCCGATTACAGCGTTGGCTACGACAGCAGCGCGGCGGGCGTCGGCGGCGGCGAGAGCCGCTGCAGCCGCGGACGCGCTCGCCTGGGCGGAGGTTCCCGCCTGCGAGATGGCGTTGGCTTGGAGTGTAAGAGCTTTGGCGCCCAACTGTGTTCCGGCAAGGGCACCCTTGTAGACCGACTGTCGCCAGAAGGTTTCGAAATCGCCGTCGACCTGATTTTCGTAGGTGGCCCGGACGACGTCGTAAGGTGTCGATTCGGTGTCGCCCAGAGCCGCGCTCAGCACTTCATGGACCGAGAACCCATTATAGAACGGTTCGATAAGTGGCTGCATGATGCTCACGGTGCCGTCGAAGGCGCGGGCGTCGCTCCAGGTCTCGAGGTCGTGGGTCGCCGGAACGTGCCAGGTGCAGGCGCTCGAGGTTTCGTCGACGTAGAGACTATGGTGGACGCTTAGCGGGACCTTGGCGAGCGCGTCTGCGAAGGCAAGATCACTCGGAGCGCTGTAGACCGGGTTGCCGCCCAGAATGAGCAGGAATTGGACCTGCGCGCCGTTCATGGCGTCGGTCAGGCCCTTCAGCGAGGCGACCTGCTCGAGGGGTTGGACGGCGACCGGCTCTGTATAGATGACCGTCTCACCGACGTTGCCGAGAAGTTCGTTGATGGCGGCGACCAGGACGTGGACCGAAGGGCTTTGTTCATCGCCGGCAACAACAACGCAGCGGCCCTTGGCGCCGTTGAGATCTTCGCTCACTGCGTCGAGCCAAGCTTGCTCGAGACCTTCGGGAAGATCGCTACGCTCGACGCCCTCGACGCCGAGGTTGGCGGCGATCGCGTAGGCTGCCGCTGTAATCTGGCTCGGGCGGAGCGCGAGGCGGTGGTCGGCCATGCTTCCTGTAACCGTGGGGCCGCTCTCCAGAACGTAAACGCGGTTCATCGTGTCTTCGGCGCCTCGTACCCGGCGGCGCTCGGAGAACGCCCGGCTGTAGGCGATCTGCCCCGGGCCGCTGCCCAGAAAGTCGCTGCCCAGAGAGAGCACGATGTCGGCTTTGGAGAAGTCGTAGCGCACTGCAGCCTGCTCGCCGAACGCGAGCTGCGACCCGGCAACGCTGTTTCCGGTCAAGCCGTCGAACTGGTGCCACTGAGCCTTAGGAAATTGCGTCAGCAGCGC
Organism: Truepera sp.; assembly: GCA_048594695.1. Classification (GTDB taxonomy): domain Bacteria; phylum Deinococcota; class Deinococci; order Deinococcales; family Trueperaceae; genus Truepera. Next base: position 20,181 of record JBMDWS010000010.1, read on the forward strand.
GGCAAGTTGGCGGGCAAGTGTCGGGGAGGTGACCGTTTCACTCAGGATGTAAAACCCTGTGCCGTCGCCTAAACCCTGCAGGGTCGTCCCGAGAACCTGAGCAAAATCGCCGTAAGAACTGGCCGCTCCGCCGTTTAGAACGAACTGTGAGCGGTCCGGATCGTAGAGGGCGAGCGGTGCAGCCTGCATCTGGGCGCTGCTCGAGCCCAGGCTGGCCGGATGATCGGGGTTACCCTCGATCTTGGTGGGGCGGCCCTGCTGACTCTCGACAAGGACACCCGTTGCGTAGCCACCCTGAGTCAGGGCGCTCGCGAAGTAGATGGGTTCGCCCGGGATGAGCTCTTCGGGTGCCTTGACGTATGGGACGATCTTTTCCTGCTGATAGGGCCGGACGCACGAAGTCAGGCCCGCAAGCGCCAGGGACGCGCCAAGCAGCTTCATGAAGCCACGGCGGTCGACCGAGCCCGCAAGCGGCGCAGCCTGACGCGGAAACTCTTTGGCCACGAACTCGCTGAATTCCGGGGTCTCGGCCAACTCCTCCAGGCTGCGCCAGTAGGCTTGCCCTTTTTGGGTCTCGAGGCGGCTGCGAATCTTGGCAAGGTCGAGCGGCCCAGACACGAGATCGGCTTTCGGGCGCTCGGCCTCGGCGGGCGGCGTGATCGGGTTGTCGAGCGTTTTATCCAAAGTCGGTTCCATCCTTGTGTTCGTCATCGGTGGCAGGTCGAGCAAGTCGGGAGGGCTTCGGTATTGATTTCATAGGCCTTGACCAGTTCGGGGCCAAGTTCAGCCTGATTCTCCGGGTACTCGTAAGCCATATTGAGGATTTCGCTACGGGGCCGAACGAACTTGGCCGGGTTGCGGTGGCACTCGAGGCACCAGCCCATTGTCATCGGCTTGGCTTTCCAGACTGCCGACATCTGGTCCATGCGCCCGTGGCAGTAGGAGCAGCCGACGCCGTTATTAACGTGGGCGCTATGGTTGAAATAGACAAAGTCCGCTAGGTCGTGGACCTTGTTCCACTGTAGGGGTACCCCGGTTTCCCACGAGTTGGCGACCGGCGCGAGCTGCGGCGAACCGACGCGGATCTGCGAGTGGCAGGTCATGCAGACTTCCGTGGGAGGCACATTGGCGTAGGCGGCAACCTCGACTGACGAGTGACAGTAGCGGCAGTCGATCCCAAGTTCACCCGCGTGCAGCGAATGCTGAAAAGCGACAGGCTGTGTGACGGGAACGCCGACGCGGTTGCGCTCGGTACGGGCGAACGCGACGAGCGCGCAGACCAGCAGCGTCAAAAAGACCAGTCCGCCGATAATGCTCCATTTGGCAAAAGTGTTGGCGTTGGGCGGCAAGATCTGCGGCATCAGCAAGACTCCGGGCAGGGTAGAGTGCACCGGGGTGCACGGCCAAATACGGCATTGCTCGCGGGAAATAGGGGCAGCAACGTCACAAAATAGTCACCTTTCATAGAGGCATTATAGACAGGTCGACCCAAGCTGGCACCAAACAAATCCGCATGATCGCCCCTGCCGCGAGTCGAACACGGTAGGGGCGATCGTGATGGGGCCACAAGCCGCACGACAGACGGGCACCGTCGGCGATAAGAACGAGCGGCGTAGCGCAGCACAGGTGGATATCGCGTATGCAGCAGAACACCCCTTTCGTGGCAGTGCAGATGTTCCGCACCGCGATAAAGGCTTAACACGGTTAGTTGATGACACCGAAGTGCGTCCAAAACCAAACGTACCATACCATTCGGAAGGCAACTGCTAGGACAATTGTCCCCTGTCCCTGACGGCCTAAATCCGAGTTGTGAGGACGGGATTAGGATGGGTCTGGGCAGACGTGCTGTCTGCTCGTAGAACAAGGGGAAATTCGGGAGTGGCGCTCGAGCACGCTACGGAAAGTAGTATGGTTTATGAGGATTCTGGATGAGCGACTGTGCGTAACCCCTACCCCGATACTTACCCGAACACCCGGACAGCTACGCGGAGGCGCGCGAAGGGGTGACTGACCTAGCGCCTGCCGTGCAAAACCTGAAAGCGGGCAAGCTCGTCGCATTCCCGACCGAGACGGTTTACGGCCTCGGAGCGGACGCTGCGAACGAAGCAGCGCTCGCCGAGGTGTTCCGGCTCAAGGGTCGCCCGTCGGACCATCCGCTTATCGTGCATCTTGCCCACGCCAGCCTTGTGCAGGACTGGGCCCGCGACGTGCCCCCTCAGGTCTGGCGCCTTGCCGAGGCGTTCTGGCCCGGTCCGCTGACGCTTGTTCTGCAACGCCAGCCGTGGGTGTCGGACGCGCTCACAGGTGGACAGCAGACGGTCGCAGTCCGGGTTCCTGCCCATCCGCTGGCTTTGGCGCTACTCGAGCAGTTCGGGGGCGGAGTCGCGGCGCCCTCGGCCAACCGTTTCGGGGGTGTGTCGCCGACGATGGCGGCGCACGTCCGGGCAGAATTTGGCGACGCTGTCATGGTCCTCGATGGGGGGCCGTGCGACGTGGGGCTCGAGTCTACGATTCTCGATCTGAGTGCCGGCGATTTGGATAGGGAAGCGCCGCGCGTCCTGCGCCCGGGACAGGTTACGGTGGCAGCACTCGAGGCGCTTTTGCAGATAACCGTGGCAAGTGGCCCGAGCGCTGCCTCCCCACGTGTTTCCGGTTCCCTGGCACGGCATTACGCACCGCAGACGCCCACGTTCCGCCTGCCGAACGCGGCCTCTGTCTGGCAGGCCGGAGACGGCATTCTTACCTATCGCCCTGACACGCATCTCCCCGAGCGCGACACCGTGCTGATCCTGCCGGATGACGCCGACGGGTACGGGCACGCGCTTTACGGTGCGCTGCGCTCGCTCGACGCCCGGAGGGTTCGGCGCATCCTGATTGAAGAGGTGCCTGGTGCGCCTGCGTGGGCCGCTGTAAGCGACCGCCTGAGCCGCGCTTCGCGACCTTTTTCCTCCAAAATTCATTCCGATCAAGAGGAGATTCATGGCTGAAGCACAAGTAGCTATCGTCATGGGCAGTACGTCCGACTGGGAGACCATGCAGCATGCCGCGACAGTCCTCGAAGCGTTCGGTGTGCCGCACCGCTGCGACGTCGTGTCGGCGCATCGGACGCCTGCCAAGCTCACGGCCTTTGCTGAAGGGGCCGAGGCCGAGGGGCTCGAGGTCATTATCGCAGGGGCCGGGGGCGCGGCGCACCTCCCGGGTATGATCGCCGCGCAGACGCTGCTGCCCGTTCTCGGAGTACCCGTGCAGAGCCGCGCCCTGAAGGGCCTCGACTCGCTTTTATCCATCGTGCAGATGCCCGCAGGTATTCCGGTCGGAACGCTCGCCATTGGGCAGGCCGGGGCGACCAACGCGGCCCTGCTGGCCCTTGCCATCCTCGCCAACAGCCGCCCCGACCTGCGCGAGAAGCTGCGAGACTACCGTACGGCCCAGACCGAGCGTGTGTTAGGGGCGGTGCTGCCGTGACGCCACTCTTGCCCGGCAGCACCATCGGCGTTCTGGGGAGCGGGCAACTCGGGCGGATGCTCATCTTGGCGGCCAAGCGCCTGGGTTACCGTGCGGTGGTCTTCTCGCCCGACCCTGGTTCGCCTGCGGGTTCGGTCGCCGACGCCGAGCGGGTGGCGTCTTACGAGGACATGGACGCTCTCACGGCGTTTGCCAAGGAAGTAGACGTCATCACCCTCGAGTTTGAGAATATCCCCGTGACCGCGCTCGAGGCCGCTGCCATCTACGCACCCGTGCGACCGGGCTGGCGCGCCCTCTACACCGCGCAGCACCGCCTGCGGGAAAAGACATTTCTGGCCAAGGAGGGGCTGCCGACCGCCGGGTTCCGCCCGATTCGGGGCACGGGCGACCTTGACCTCGCGCTGCGCGAACTCGGGATGCCCGCCGTCCTCAAGACCGCCGGCTTCGGCTACGACGGTAAGGGTCAGCGGGTCGTGCGCTCGCTCAGCGACGCGCACGCAGCCTTCGCCGAACTCGGAGAGACGTGCGTGCTCGAGGCGTTCGTCGATTTCGACCGTGAACTCTCGGTGGTCGCTGCGCGTGGCGAGGACGGCACGTTCATGCCCTTCGCGGTCGCCGAAAATCGGCACCGAAACCACATCCTCGACGTGACGCTGGCTCCCGCCGGGGTGCCCGACACGGTTGCCGAGGAGGCCGTGACGCTGACTCGACACATCATGGAGGCGCTCGGCGTAGTCGGCGTGCTCTGCACGGAGTTTTTCCTGACTCGTGAGGGCAAGCTGCTCGTCAACGAGATGGCGCCGCGCCCGCACAATTCGGGGCACCTGACCATCGAGGCCTGTGGAGTGAGCCAGTTCGAGGCGCAGCTCCGGGCGGTCTGTGGGTTGCCCTTGGTCAATACTGCGCCGCGCCCGGCTGCGATGGTCAACTTGCTGGGCGACGTGTGGTCGGGCGGCGAACCGGACTGGGCCGCGGTACTGCGCGACCCGGGGGCGGCCCTGCACCTCTACGGTAAGGCAGAGGCGCGACCCGGGCGCAAGATGGGGCACGTGACGGTACTGGCCGATACGCCGCAAGAGGCCGCCGAGCGGGCCACGGCGCTGCGCGCTGCGCTCGAGCGGAGTGCCTGAGCTATGAGCATACCCACGTCCACGCCCCGAGCCGTGTTGGAGACTCTCAGGCCCAAGCTTGACGCTGTTCTCGCTGAACTTGCCGAGCGTGACAGGCAGCTTTTTTACCTGAGGCTCCAGCGCCACCTCGAGAATCTCTACGACGGTTTAGAGCCGCTCTACGGCAGTCGCACCGATTTCGAGGCGGTGCTCGAGCGTCTGCTCCTTCTGCTCGCCGAGCGCTACCGCGACCGTCCGGAGCCGCTCAAGACGCTCGACCTCGAGCGCGACCTTTCACCCGACTGGTTTCAGCGCGAGGAGGTCGTCGGCTACGTCGCCTACGCCGAGCGCTTTGCCGGGACGCTGGCGGGTGTGCGGGAGCATCAACCGTACCTTCAGGAGTTGGGTGTCACCTATCTGCATCTCATGTCGGTCTTGAAGACGCGCCCTGGCGAAAACGACGGGGGCTACGCGGTCGAAGATTACCTCGCGGTGCAGCCCTCGCTCGGCACGATTGATGACCTCGAGGCGCTCTGCACCGACCTGCGCGGAGCCGGGATCAGCCTCTGCTTGGACCTCGTTCTCAATCACTGCGCCGACACGCACCCCTGGGCGGTCGCCGCCCGCGCTGGCGACGCCAAGTACCGCGACTACTTCTACACCTTTACGGACCGAGTGTTACCGGAGCAGTACGAGCGGAGCTTGCCTGAAGTCTTTCCGGACTTCGCCCCCGGCAATTTCACCTACAGTCCTGAGCTGCGCCGCTGGGTCTGGACCACTTTCAACGCCTATCAGTGGGACCTCAACTACACCAACCCGGACGTGTTTCTGGAGATCGTGTCGATCTTGCTGACGCTTGCCAACCGTGGGGTCGAAGTGTTTCGTCTCGACGCAGTGGCTTTCATGTGGAAGCGTCTGGGGACGAACTGCCAGAATCAGCCCGAAGTTCATATGCTGTTGCAGGCACTCCGGGCTTGCTCGCGCATCGCCGCGTCCGCCGTCATTCACAAGGCGGAGGCAATCGTCTCGCCCCAGGACCTTATCGCTTACTTCGGGACGGGCAAGCACTTCGGCAAGGTTTCGAATCTGGCCTATCACAACAGCCTGATGGTGCAGTACTGGTCGGCGCTGGCGAGCCGCGACACAAGGCTCATGACCTACGTGCTGCGAAACTTTCCGCCCAATCCGCCAGGAACAGCCTGGGGCACCTATATTCGCTGCCACGATGACATCGGTTGGGCGATCACCGACGAGGACGCGGCGGCGGTGGGCCTAAATGCCGCCTTACACCGGAGCTTTCTCTCGGACTACTACGCGGGGCTGTTCCCGGGTACCCACGCGGTCGGCGAGGTCTTTCAGTACAACCCTGAAACCAACGATCGCCGCATCTCGGGCACACTCGCGAGTCTGGCGGGGCTCGAGCAGGCGCTCTCTCATCACGACGCCTTCGGAACAGAGCGCAGCATTGAGCGCGTCCTGCTGGGCTTTGCTCTCGTCCTCGGGTATGGCGGGGTGCCACTTCTCTATATGGGCGACGAGATCGGTCTCCTCAACGATTACAGGTTTGCCGACGACCCGATTACCGCCGACGACAACCGCTGGTTGCACCGCCCGCCTATGGACTGGGCGCAAGCGGCGCGGCGTAAGGAGGTGGGGACGCCCGAACACACGCTGTTCGAGGCCGTCAGGGGCATGGTACGGGTGCGTCGGAAAACGCCGCAGCTCCACGCGGGCTACCCCACCGTGGTGCTGGACGTGCATCCGAAAGTTTTCGCCTACGTCCGCCCGCACCCGCTAGGAAGGCTGCTGGCGCTCTACAACTTTAGTGAGGAGACGCAGGTGCTGCCAGTGAGCGTGCTGGGCGATTACGGCTTTACTGAGGCGACCGATCTGTTGACTGGCTGGCAGGTCGCGCCAAGGGACGGCTGGCTCGAGCTCCGCCCCTACGCGCGGCACTGGCTCGTCTAGCCGCAAAGCACCTGAGTGCGAAGCATCTATTGAAGGTGTAAAACATCGCTCTTCCCGCCCGCTTCTTATGATGGGCCGTATATACACGTATGGAGCACTGCATCCGCTCAATCCTGCTGCTGACGCGCCAGGGCGACGGGTGCGTGCGGGAGGAGCGGACATGTCCGAGGCTTTTTTGGACGACTTCAGGACTCGACTGGGAGACTTGCGTAGTGCGGGTCTATACAAAGAGGAGCGCCTACTCAGCACGCCGCAGCAAGCAGAGATCGCGGTATCGAGTGGGCAGGAAGTCATCAATTTCTGCGCCAACAACTATCTTGGGCTAGCCAACCACCCGGGAGTTTTATCGGCAGCGCAGGCAGGGGTCACCGAGTACGGTTTCGGGATGGCCTCGGTACGGTTTATCTGCGGAACCCAGACGCTTCATAAAGAGCTCGAGGCGCGCCTCAGCGACTTTCTCGGTACCGAGGACACCATCCTCTATTCGTCTTGCTTCGATGCCAACGGCGGCCTCTTCGAGACGCTGTTAGGCCCGGAAGATGCGGTCATCAGCGACGCGCTCAACCACGCCTCGATTATCGACGGCGTTCGGCTTTGCAAGGCCAAGCGCTACCGCTACGCCAACAACGATATGCAGGATCTCGAGCGCTGCCTCAAGGAAGCGCAGGCGGCGGGCGCACGCTACACGCTCATCGCGACCGACGGGGTGTTTTCGATGGACGGGGTCATCGCCGACCTCGCCAGTATTTGCGACCTCGCCGACCGCTACGGGGCACTCGTTATGGTGGACGACTCTCACGCCGTGGGCTTCATGGGCGCCGAGGGTCGCGGAACGCACGAATACTGCGGGGTGCTGGAGCGCGTCGATATCCTCACCGGTACGCTCGGCAAAGCGCTCGGTGGGGCGTCCGGTGGGTATACCAGTGGGCGCAAGGAGATCATCGAATGGCTGCGGCAGCGCAGCCGCCCGTACCTGTTCTCCAATGCGCTCGCGCCGGTGGTGGTGGCGGCGTCACTTAAAGTTCTCGAACTGATCCAAACGTCGGGCGATCTGCGTGAGCGCCTCCACTCCAACGCTGCGACCTTCCGCTGGGAGATGAGCGCTGCTGGCTTTACGCTGGCTGGGGCCGATCACCCCATCGTCCCGGTCATGATCGGGGACGCGTCCCTCGCCGCCGAGATGGCGAGTCGCCTGCTCGAGGAAGGCATCTACGTGATCGGCTTCTCTTTCCCGGTGGTTCCACAGGGTCAGGCCAGAATCCGCACGCAGCTCTCGAGTCTCCACACACCCGACCAGCTCGAGCGGGCGGTCACGGCCTTCACGCGTATCGGGCGTGACCTCGGCGTGCTGGCGTGAGGGGCAGGGTACAGAGAGGTCTCGCATGAGGGCGCTCGCCAAGCTCGAGCCCCGCGAGGGCATCTGGGCGACGACTGCGCCTATACCCGAGATCGGTCCTAACGATGTGCTCATCCGCCCCCGGAAGACCTCGATTTGCGGCACCGACTTGCATATCTACAACTGGGACGCGTGGTCGCAAAAAAACGTACCGCTCGGGCTCATCACTGGGCACGAGTACATGGGCGTCGTGGCGGAAGTAGGCAACGAAGTGCGAGGCGTGGCGGTCGGTGACCGAGTGACGGGTGAAGGGCACATCACCTGCGGGCACTGTCGTAACTGCCGGGCTGGTCGCAGGCATCTATGCCGTAATACCTTGGGCGTCGGCGTCAACCGGCAGGGGGCGTTCGCCGAGTATCTGAGTTTGCCTGCCGACAATGTCTTTAAGCTTCCGGAGGGTGTCCCAGACGACTGGGCGGCGATCTTCGACCCGCTGGGCAACGCGGTTCACACGGCCCTCTCGTTCGACCTGACGGGCGAGGATGTCCTTATAACCGGGGCCGGGCCGATCGGGGTGATGGCCGCAGTGGTTTGCCGCTTCGTGGGGGCGCGTTACGTCGTCATTACCGACGTGAACGACTACCGCCTCGAGCTGGCGCGTAAGGTTGGCGTGGACCGGGCCGTGAACGTCAGTGCAGCGGGATTCGACTTTCAGGATGTGATGGC
>JBMDWS010000100.1:0-2324 GCA_048594695.1 Truepera sp.
GCGTCCTCGGGCGCCATCGCCCGGAGCGGCGCGTTGAAGGGTTCGACCACGACCGGACCGTCGTAGCCAATCTCCTTAAGCCGCCCTAGAAAAGCGCGGATATCGATGACGCCCGTCTCCCCCGGCAAACAGCGGGCGTTGTCCAGCTGTTCATCACGAGAGAGTCCTTCGGGCGCGTCGTTGACGTGAACGTCCACGACGTTTTCACGGGTGAGCAGCTCGAGGTCGGCAGGGTCGTTGGTGCCGGTATACCAGTGCCACGCGTCGAGCAGCAGGCCGACGTTCGGACCGATGGCGCGGCAGAGCTCGAGCATCCCCGGAATTGTGTAGACAAATTCGTGCTTGTAGCCATCGCGCAGGGTTTTGGGACCAAGAAATTCGAGGCCCAGCGAAATGCCGTATTGGGCGAGAATCTGCGCCGGGCGCGTCAGGCGCTCGCGGTGAAACGCGAAGTTTGCCGCGAAGTCCAGCTCATCGCTCCAGGAAAAGACATAGGTCGAGGCGCGGGTGCAGCCCACCGCTCGAGCTGCGCTGGCGAGCGGCTCGAGGGACTCCAGCGACGCTTCATACGCTTGATCGTCACCACGGAACTCGACCGGAAGCCCGAACGAACCGGGACGCAGGCCATACTTGCTCAGGATCTCAGTCGTCGCCTCTGGCCCCGATTCCAGCAAAAAGTCAGCGTCGAGCGCCAAGCCTGCAAAGCCGTAGCGTGCCGCAAGGCGGGCACCCTCCTCGAAAGAGACCGAAACGTCGATGGCACCTGGATTCAGGGTTTGATACATGATGAAGCCTCCTTATGAGCGGGATGATTCTACCGCAGCTTGGGAACAGAGGTTCGATGCTGCAGGGGGCAGGTCTCCATGTGCCCTCGTTTGACCTGCTACACTCGCGTTACTACAGCCCTTTCACAAACCCCTGCTGTAGCTGTCCCTTTGGACAGGCCCCAGAAAGCCCACGATGAACCCACTGACGGTTCGTGCCTTTCGCCGTGCTACCGATACAGCACCCCTTTTAGGCCTGCTGCAAAGTGCTGAAACCTTCGACAAGACGGGGGAACGGTGGTCCTACGAGAAGCTCGAGGTCTACCTTCAGGCACCCGGACACCGTCCCGAACGCGAGCGCTGGGTCGTTGCACACCCGACCGAACCCGAAACGCTGATCGGGCACGCCTGTCTCTACCTGCCCGCCCAGGGCGACACACGCCGGGTAGCCGACACCATGCTCCTCGTTCATCCCGACTGGCGGCGTCAGGGACTCGGCTCGAGACTCTGGGAGGTGCTCGAGATCCACGCAGCGCAGCACCCTAGTATCGAAACCCTACGCGTTTACCTCGATCCCGGGCATGAGGCGGGCACGACATTTGCAGGGCGTCACGGCTTTACAGTGCTGCCAGAGGACGCGTACAGGCACCTGTGCGGCGACCTCTCGAGCCTGAACCTCGACCCAACATTCCCACCAGGCTTCACACTCGTCCCGTACAGTCAGATTCAGAACTTGACCGTAGTTGTCGAGGCCATGAACCGTTCCTATGCCGAACTACACGGGCACCGCACGACCACCGAACAGGATTTTGCACCCATCCTCGAGGCGAGCGACCCGGACGGATTCATTATTCTTTTCGACCCGGCGGGTCGTGTTATGGGGACCGTGAGCGCAGATTTGGCTCCGGACCTCAGCGAGCAGAACGGAAGACCCACCGGTCGGCTCGGCAGTCCGGGAGTCGTACCCGAGCATCGGAGCCCTGCGATTTACGGAGCACTGCTGGGGGCCGGATGCCACTACCTCGAAACCCGGGGCGCGGTTTGGGCTGAACTCGAGACGTTGGGCGACCACGAAACGACGATTGCCGCCTACCAGAGCCTCGATTTCGTACTCGACGCGGAAGCCGTTGCCTTTACCAAAAGAACCTGAAGGCGTTGCGACCTCGTTCCAGCCAAGGCCGATACAAAACCCCTTGCCAACGCTAAGTTCGGCAAGGGGTGGGCTCGAGACTCCTGCAACGCCTACTCGAGCTGCGCCGGCGGCACCTCCTTGTGCCGACTCGTCGTGATAAGCGACAGGCCGATGCTGAGCGCGAGAATGGTAAGGATGACGCCGAGCGACACGAGCGTAGGAATTTTGAACACGTCGAGAAGCAGCATCTTTACGCCGATAAAGACCAGAATCATCGAGAGGCCGGTATTCAGGTAGACGTAGCGGTGCACCACACCCGCGAGCATGAAATACATGCTGCGGAGGCCCAAAATCGCCAGTGCGTTCGAAGTGAAAACGATAAAGGGATCGGTGGTGATCGCAAAGATCGCCGGAATCGAATCGACAGC
>JBMDWS010000101.1:0-5617 GCA_048594695.1 Truepera sp.
AGGGCGCGCTCGAGCTCGAAGCGGTGGTAGTAGCGTTGGGTCAAGGTGCTGCGCTGCCGCCGCAGGACGCCGCCCTCACTCACGTCCAAAAAGTAGTGAGTCGTCAGGAGCTGCGCGTCCTCGTCATGGGTTTGCAGCAAAAAGAGGTCGCTCTCCGGCCCGGCGAGGTTGTGCCATTCGGGCTCGAGCCGGAGCACGTTCAGTTCACGAAAGTTCGGGGTGTAGAGGTCGAAGGCGAAGCGGCCGCCGGGCGCCAGGTGTTCGCGCACCGTGTGCAGGGTGGCGTCCTGGTCGGTAAGCGTATAGGCGTGCATGAGGGTATTAAACGGCGCAATGATGAGCGGGAAGGTGCGGTTCAGGCGCACGGTCCGCATATCGCCTTGAACATACGTCACACTCTCTAGGCCCGATTCCGCGAGCCGCGCCTGGCCGTGCGCGATCATCCGGTCAGAGGGCTCGAGCGCTACCACCTCGTGCCCGGCCCGCGCCAGGGCCGCTGAAACCCGCGCCGCGCCTGCCCCAAGCTCGAGCACGGGTGAACCGTAGTCGTCGGCGAGGCGCGTGTAGAAGTGCAGGTCGTCGCGGTAGGTGCGGTACTGCAGGTCGTAGAGGTCGGCGAGCGCGTCGTAATTCATCTCAGGCCCAATCTCTCAAGCCCGCAGGCGGGCAAAGACGTGCCCACGCTCGAGGCGCAGCACCCGCGACGCTGCTTCGATCAGGGCCGGACGGTGCGCCACGACAAGGACGAGCCGATACGCTGCTTCGCGCTGCAAAACGCGTACCAGGATTCCTTCGCTCTCGCTGTCCAGGGAAGCGCTCGGCTCGTCGAGCAGCAGCACATCGGGGTCCCGTAGCAGAGCGCGGGCAACCGTAAGGCGCTGGCGCTGCCCGCCCGAAAGGCCCGCGCCACTCTCGGATAGTTGCGCCTCCAGACCGCGTGCTCGGACCATGTCTGTCAGGCCGACCTCACCGAGAACAGCCCAGAGCGCGGCATCGTCAAAGGGTTCACCAAGTGTAAGATTGTCGCGCAGCGTCGCGCGAAAGAGGTGGCTCTCCTGCGGCACATAGGCCAGGCGGCGCCGACGTTCGGCGCTCGGGTAGCGCGCGAGGTCCACGCCCGCCAATGCGACGGTGCCCGAGGTAGGCGGAATCAGGCCCAGCAGCACCTTGAGGAGGGTGGTTTTGCCGGAGCCGCTCGGCCCGGTCAGCGCGATGAGGGCGGGGCCGGTCAGCTCGAGCGTGAGGTTTTTGATCAGGGTTTCGTGGGAACGGCTTAAGGTCAGGTCCGTGACCTTCATGACGGGGGTGCGCGGGGGTAAGGGCTCGAGGGGTGGCGGTTCGGTGGGCGTCTCGAGGGTTTCCAGTTCATGAAGGCGGGTTGCTGCTGCCCGTGCACCCTGCAGGTGCGCGTAGCCCCTAGGCAAGAGCTGCGCCGGTGTCGAGAGGAGCGCGAGCAGGGTGATGTAGGCGCTCATCTCGCCCAGGCTCATGCCGCCGCGCTGCACGCTGCTCGTCAGGTAGAGGAGCAGCCCTGAGAGCGCGACGAAGCCGAGCACCTGTGCCAGCGGCGTCTGCAACCCGGCCCAGCGTGCCCGCGCCGCCTGGGCCCGCGCCGCGCCCCAGTTGCTCGCGTTGAAGCGTTCCAGCAGGAACCGCTCCAGACCGAAGGCCCGCACGACCTCGCGCTGGGCCAGCCCCTCTTGAAGATGGGCACTGGTGTCCTCTAGGAGGGCCTGCGCCTCGAAGCTGCGCCGTTTGATGCCCCTGCCGGCCCAGACGAGCGCCCCTGCCCGCGGCAGCGCCAGCGCCAGCAGCAGGAGTGTGGCGGGTGGGTTAGCCCATAGCAGGTAGAGGACGCTGAGCGTCAGGGTCAGCGTTTCGGCGATGAGGGTACCGAGGCCGACCGAGATGTACGCCTCGACCTCCTTGAGGTCGCCCAGGAGCCGTCCGGTCAGGCCGCCACTCGTTTGTGTCTGGTTCGGAAGCTGCCCCAATAAAGTTTCGTAGAGGGCGGCCCGCCAGCGCGCTGTGACGCGGACGCCGAGCGTGCCGAAGAGCGCGTCCTGCGCCCAAAGCGCCGCTGAACCGAGCCCGATGACCACGCCGCCCAGACCCAGTACGCTCGGCAGGGCGCTGAAGTCCCCGGCGACGAACACCCTGTCGAAGAGCGGCTGAATCAGGAGCGGCGCGACGGCGACGCGGCCCAGCGCATTGCAGGAGGCGGCCAGCCCGCCCCAGAAGGTCAGAAGCGTTTTGGGGAAGAGAAGCTGAGGCAGCCCGTTCATGCGAGGGGCAGCCTCGAGACCAGCCGGGCAGCGGCACCTGGTCGCGGCATCGTCTCGAGGAGACGGGTGCGGCGGCGCCCCAGTTCGGTCCTGTCCTCCAGCAGCGGCAGGATACGGGCCAGCACGCCGTCGCGGGTCAGGGTGCCCTTGAGTTCGACCATCAGGTCTTCACCCGTGAGGTTGTTAGGTAGCGACACGGGCAGGTGCGGCGCGGCGAGCAGGACGGCGCGGCGCTTGAGCGCTGTCCCGACGAGCGGGATGAGCGAGAGCCAGTGTCCTGGTCCCTCGAGCGGGATCGCTTCGGGGCGGTTGAGGGGTAAAAGCACGACGGAGGGAACGCCCGCGATGCCCAGCTCGAGCGTGTTGGTGCCGGGGATGGTGACCGCGAGGTCGGCGGCCCGCATGTGGCTGTAGCGTGTGCTCTCGGGGACGAGCTCGAGCCGCGCTCCGTTTGGTGTCATGATGCTCTGTCCGCCTGTCTCCGTGGTAACGCGCTGTCCAGCGATGCCGCCCAGTGTGCCCCGTTCTTGGCCTGTGATCCCCGCCTCGATCACGCTCTCGCTCAGCAGACGGCTCACGGGCCAGATGAAGCGGGCCTTCGGGTAGTGGACGCTAAGCGCGTCGGCCAGCGCCAGCATGAAGGGGATGACGTGTACGGCAAACCCGTCACGCGAGCCGCACAGCATGAGGATGTGCGGGCTGCCGGGGTCGGGTGCGGGTGACGCGTGTTCGACAGCGTCGGCGACTAGGTTGCCGACGACCTCGAGCCTGCCCTGTGGCGCACCCAACAGTCGCGCCCGCTGCGCCGTTCGCGCCGAATCGACGAAGAGCGTCTGCAATTTCCGGTGCCAGTAGGGCACGAAGGCGTAGCGAAAGGCCGGGGCGTGCAGGCGTTCGGCGAGCTGCACGGTGAGCGGGACGCTGCCGCCGAGGCCTACGACAGCAGCAGCCCGGTCCGGAAAGCGCGCGCGGTTGCCTGCCAGGAGCTGAAGGAAGTCTTTGGGGCTCGTCACCGCGTCGGCCCCGAAGGTCTCGGCGATACGCGTCTCCTGACCGCTGGCGAACTGGCAAGGGATGAGACTTACCTGCACCCGCGCCGCCGGGACGTGTTCACGGAGTTCGCGCACGACCGGCTGCACCCAGGTATAGAGTTCGCCAGGACCATTCGAAACCAGCACGATGTTCCCGCGAGTGTCTAGCCTGTCTGCTACTCGAGCTGCCATACCAGGACTAAACGAAAGACGAAATGCCGCGACGCGACGACAGCTTGAACGTGAGCATCAGCGCCACGTCGTCACTGGTTTGGGCGAGCGCCTCGAGCCGGTCCCCGTCGCGCTGGCGAAAGGCGCGGATGGCACGCTCCAGTGCCGCGTAGCGCTCACCACTGAACCCGCGCCGCTGCAGGCCGATCCGGTTGAGGCGAAAGTGCCGCGCCGGGTTGCCCCGCGCCATGCTAAAGGGCAGGATATCGCGGTTGGCGGCGCTGCCCGCCCCGAACATCGCGTAGGGGCCGACCCGGCAATGCTGATGCAAGATGGCCGATGAGCCGAGCACGGCGTAGTCGCCGACGCGGGTGTGCCCGCCGAGCTGAACCTGCGTCGTCAGCACGCAGTTCTGCCCGACCTGCGCGTTATGCGAGATATGCACGTACGACATGACCAGCGTGTCCCGGCCTACCCGCGTTTCGTTGCCCTCGCCGCTGGCCCGGTGCACGGTGGCAAATTCACGCAGGACGACGCCGTCCTCGAGAACCGTGAAGCTCGCCTCCCCGCGAAAAGACGTGTCCATCGGGTCGCCCCCGACGACCGCGTAGGGACCGAGGCGGCAGTTCGCCCCGACGACGCTGCCCGCGTGCAGCACGGTGCCAGTGTCCAGTACGGTCCCCGACCCGACCCGCACACCTTCACCGATAACCACGAACGGCCCAACGACACACCCGTCTCCCAGGTCGGCGCTCGGCGCGACGCTGGCCGACGGATGGACGTTCAGGGTGGCGCTCATGCAGCGAAGACAAACGAGAGGTTGGCTTCGGCGGCGACCTCCTCACCGACGAGGGCGACGGCTTCGACGCGGCACAGGCGGCGGCGAAAGAGGGTGATGGTCCCGGTCAGGCGCAGCACGTCCCCCGGGACGACCTTGCGCTTGAACTTGGCGCTCTCGACGCCCGCCAGATAGCCGATACTTGGCTCGGCACCGGGCGTGGTCCAGCCCTCGCGTACGGCGAGGCCGATAGCAGCGGCCTGGGCGAGCGCCTCGACGATCAGCACGCCGGGCATGACGGGTTCGCTGGGGAAGTGGCCCTGAAAAAAAGGCTCGTTGTAGGAGACATTTTTGCGGCACTCGAAGGTGTCGCCCTCTTGCGAAACGAAGGCGTCGACCATCAGGAAGGGGTAGCGGTGCGGCAACAGAGCGCGGATATCGAGCGGGGGCTGACTCATGCGGGAACCGCCCCGAGCTGCGCGTGAAGTTGCGCGATGAGGTCGGTGGCGAGTTTGAGGGAGCGCAGGTCGTCGTCTAAGGTGCCGATCGGCGGCGTGCTGCGGCGAATGCGGGCGAGGAAGTGCTCGAGTTCGCGCTGCAGGGGGTTGTCCTCGTGAACCACGACGCGGTCCACCTGCACCTCGGAGTGGCCCACGTGGGGGCTCGAGTCCGAAACCGAGCGGTAGACCGAGACCTCGGTGTGTGGTTCCTTGCCGAAGTCGACGCGCAGCGTCTGAGTCTTTTCGGCGATCACCAGCGTGCGCTCGGCGTCGGGGGCGACCCGGCTCGCCAGAAAGCGGGCGATGCAGCCGTTTCCGAAGGTGATCTGCGCCGAGGCCACGTCCTCATGGGCGCTGTCGCCCAAGATATGCCCGGACACATGGAAACTCTCGATGGGCGAGGCGACGATGCCGAGCACGATGTCGATGTCGTGAATCATCAGGTCCAGAATCACCCCGACGTCCTGGATGCGGGCGTGGGGGGTGAGGCGGCGAGCGTCGATGAGGTAGGGCTCGCTGATGCGCTCGCCCAACAGACCGACCGCCTGGTAGAAGCGGGTAATATGTCCGACCTGCAGGATGAGACCCCGTTCGCGGCTCAGGGTCGCCATGCGCTCGGCCTCGGCGACCGTCGCTGCCACGGGTTTCTCGACCATCACGTGAACCCCGGCGTTCAGCAGTTCCTCGGTGACGCGGCAGTGGTGGCTCGTCGGGGCAGCAACGCTGACAGCGTCGACCGGACCCGCCTCGAGCAACGCCCCGACGCTGGCGTAGGTCGCGACAGCGAAGCGCTGCGCGGCCTCCGCACGGCGTTCGGCGCTCGGGTCGACGATGGCGACGAGGTCGGTGTGG
>JBMDWS010000102.1:0-7937 GCA_048594695.1 Truepera sp.
CTGGTCATCTATCACGGCTACAACGACGCGCACGTCTACTGTATGGGTGTGGCGCTCCTCGACCGGGACGACCCGACAAAGGTCCTGAAGCGCCCGGAAGCCTCGGTTCTGGAGCCGCAGACCGCCTGGGAGCTGCGCGGGGACGTGCCGAACGTCGTGTTCGGCTGCGCCAATCCGGTCGTCGACGGTACGGTCTACCTCTATTACGGCGGCGCGGACCGGGTGGTGGGGTTAGCGACGGCGAACCTGAGCGAGCTGCTGGCCTGGACTGTAAAGAACGGCTAAGGAGAGACGATGAGACGGACGCTGCTGACCCTAGTATTCGCGCTGGCCTCCCTGACGGTGGCGGCAGCGCCCCCGACACTCACCAACCTGTCCCACCTGGACGCCCTGACCGCCCCGGTGACGCCGCCCGCACAGCTCGGGCACGCGACCTACCGGCTGCGCGAAGAACCCGAACTGCTCGCCCTGTGGACCTACGCCGAACCGCTCGAGGATGCAGACAGCGCCTACCGCCCGGTCGGGGGCGGCGACTACGACGCGACGACCGACACCTGGAGCCAGGGCGCCTACAACGCCGACGACATTGCCCGGGCCGCCGTCGTCTACCTGCGGCACTGGCAGCAAACAGGCGAGCCGAGCAGCCGCCGCTCGGCCTACGGGCTTCTGCGCACGCTCACCTACATGCAGACGCTGCTGGACGGGCCGCGTGCCGGGAACGTGGTCCTCTGGATGCAGCCCGATGGGACGCTGAACGACAGCGCCGAACCCGTCGAGCTGCCCGACCCATCGGATTCGGGCGCGTCGTACTGGCTGGCCCGGACGGTCTGGGCGCTGGGAGAAGGGTACGAAGCCTTTATTCAGGACGATCCTGCGTTCGCCGAATTTCTGGAGGGGCGCTTGCAGCTTGCCCTGACGGCGCTCGAGCGGCAGGTCCTAGCGAGCTACCCCGAGACGACGACTCTGCACGGGTTCAGCACACCGACGTGGCTCATCAACAGCGGGGCAGACGCGAGCAGCGAGGCGGTTTTTGGCCTCGCTGCCTATGTCCGTGCTTCCGGCGACGCACGGGCGACGCGGGCGCTCGAGAGGTTTGCCGAAGGCATCCTGGCGATGGCGTCGAACACCCGCACCGAGTTTCCGTTCGGCGCGACCCTCCCCTGGACCGACTCGCGCTCACTGTGGCACGGGTGGGGCGCGCAGATGGCGGGCGCCCTGACCGTTGCCGGCGACGTGTTGAATAACCCCGACATGGTTGCTGCGGCCCGGCACGAGTTGACGACCTTTGTCCCTCTGCTCCTCACGCAGGGCGGCACCGATCAGGGCTGGACGCCGACGCCCGCCGAGACGGTGCAGATCGCCTACGGCGCGGACGCGCTGCTGCAAAACCTGCTGCTCATGGCCGACCTGACCGGGGAAGAGGTGTTCGAGCAACTGGCAAGTGTCGCCGGGGCCTGGTACTTCGGCAACAACCGCGCGGCGAGCCCGATGTACGACACAGGTACCGGCGCGACGTTCGACGGCCTCGAGACAGACGGGCGCATCAACCTGAACTCGGGCGCGGAGAGTACCATCCACGGCCTCCTCTCGATGCTGGCGCTTGACGCGCACCCGAAGGTCAAGGTCGCGGCTTATGGGGCCGTGCGCACGGACCTCGAGAGCTGGCACATTGTCGAGGCTGAAGGCGGCACAGTTTCCGGCGACGCCAAAGTCGTGGCGCCCGAGAGCGCCTGGACCGGTGAGGCGAACTGGAGTGGTGGAAGCTACGTGGCGCTCGGGCCGGGGAGCGAGCTGAGCCTCGAGCTTGCGCTGCCCAAGCGAGGGCGCTACGCCCTGCTGACGGTTTTCGAGCGGCAACCCGTCAACACGTTTGCGCTGGGGCTGGACCTCGAGCTTGGCGTACAGCCGTTCCGTACGCTCTGGCTGGGCGGCGCAGGCGACCCCGGCACTTCACCGGTCGCTGGACTCCTCACGGTGGCGCTGGCCCAACCGCGTGAACGGCCCGTGCTGGGGGCCGGGACGACGCGTCTTCGGGCAACCCCTGTCGGAGAGGTGCCCCTTCACCTCGACGCCGTTTTGCTGCGGCCCGAGGTGGCGCGGTTGGAACTTGGCGGCGCCGCCCCTCAAATCTTGCTGCAGAGCTTCGCCGCTCAGCGGCAAACTGTGGAGGTAACCGTCGCTGCCCCCATGACCGCGTACGTCTACGACGAGACGGGCAAGCTCACCGAAACCGCAGCGGTTACCCCCGATCAGAAACTGGTGCCGCTGCGCGTGGGCGGATTCACCTACCTCGCAGCGCCTTGAGCCGCGCCATAACAAAACGGAAGTCGGCTTGCCGACTTCCGTCTTTTGGTCGGGGCGAGAGGATTTGAACCTCCGACCCCGTCGTCCCGAACGACGTGCGCTACCAGGCTGCGCTACGCCCCGACGCAAGAGCTTAGTCTACAGAATGGCTCTCCGGGGCGTCAAGTTAAATCGCGGGCAACAGGGGCGTTGTGAGAAAGTCTCCGGCAGCAATACGGATGCCGCCAACGACCAGGAGCAGCACCACGACCCACGCACCGATGACGGTGCTGCGTTTTTCACTGCGGGCGACGCCGTGGGCGATCCCGATAGCGGCGAGCATGAACACGGGGTGCCAGATCGATACGCGGGCACCGGAAACGATGTAGAGAACAAAACCGATAAGCACCTGGACGTCGAGTAGCACGGGGGCAATACGCTGCAGGGGAGTCTGGCGGCGGATAGCGAACCAGACGAGCAAGATAATGGGGATGAGCTGCAAGAACTCGCCGTAGTACTGGTGGATGTTGCGTAAAACCATGATTCAGTATCCTCCGCTGCGGGTTTGGGGCCACAGATCAACGCTCACTATAACAACGGGCACGGATGATGCTCGAGGGCTAAGTGTCCCTGTCATCGAAAGCTGCTTCGAGCGCCTCCCGCACCACGTCCACCGGAAACCCTCGCCGAGCCAGAAACGCGTAAGCTTTCGCGTAGCGCTCACGTGGCTCGCCCTTCCAGCGCCACAGGTTCTTTTCGACCAGAGCGCGGGCGCTCTCCAGCTGCGTCTCTTCGTCGAGGTTGCCGACGGCCTCATCGACGAGGGCCTCGCCGAGGCCTTTATGGAAAAGCTCCTGCCGCAGCCTGATCGCGCCCTTGGTGCGACTACGCGACCGCACAAAATTCTCGGCGTAGAGCGCGTCGTCGATGAGCTTGAGGTCGGCGAGTTTTGCCATGACCCGCTCTGTGGTTTCTTCTGTCGCCCCCTTGCGCCCTAGCCGTTCGCGTAGCTGACCAGTGGTGTAGGCCTGCCGCCCCAGGAGCCAGAGCGCGTAGCTCCAGGCCCGCTCAAACGGGTAGACCTCCGGGGTTTCAGGCTCGCGCATGGTGGCGGGCTAGAAGAACTGACCGATGATGCGGGGCAATGTCAGGTAGTTGCCGATGGCGCCACCAATCGAGGTCAGGAAGAAGATCAGGAAGATGCGGGCGACCTTGTTTTTCCACCAGCCCCGCGTTTCGGTGATGTCGCTGCGCAGCGTGGCAAAGTCGCCCATCTGCGGTTTGCGGAGCCACAGTTCGGCCCCGGCGGCGAACATCCCGACGCCCAGTGTAGGGGAGAGTGTACCGATGGGTGCGCCGATAAACGTGGCCAGAACGGTGAGCGGGTGAGCCAGCGCGACGACCGCCCCAAGCGCCGCGAGGCCCCCGTTTAGGATGAGCCACTGCGTGATGAGCGACCAGCCGACGTCCGGGCTGCGGAGAAAAGCCAGCGCGAAGCCAAGCACGAAAAAGGCGACGAGTGCCCAGGAGATGATAGTGCCCCACGGAAAACTTTTGGGCATCGTGGTGAGCGCGGTGATTTCTTCGGCAGGCGGGGTTTGAGGGGGATGCTCGAGCCTCTCGTAGAGTCCCTTGAGGTGCCCCGCCCCGACCACAACGAGGATATTTTTATAGGGCTTGCTCGCCGTTTCCTGCCGCAGCCGCGCCGCCATATAGTGGTCCCGCTCCTGAATGAGGGGCGCGTAGAGGCTGCCCTCCTTGTCCGAGAATTCGGCAAAGGTGGCCTCCAATACGTCCCCTTCCTTGAGCTTTTCGATCTCCTCGGGTGTGACCTCCTCGCGGCTCACCACGCTGCCCATCAGGCCCGCGAGGAGCGTGATGCGTTTCCAGAACCCGACACCCCGGTAGACGCGCCGCAGGGTCACGCCGATGTCGCGGTCGATGAGCAGAACAGGCAGCTTGTTTGCTCCTGCGACCTGGATGGCGCGGCGCATCTCCTCGCCCGGTTCGATACCCGACTGTTCGGCGAGGCGCTGCTGAAACGCGCCAAGGGCGAGGTTGGCTGCCATCATCGCGGCCTTGCCTTCCCGCAGAACCTGAAAGAGGTCGGTCTTGGCCCAGCGGTCGGGGTCGGTCAGGGCTGCGTGGCGGCCCGGGTCGAGTTCGATGGCGACGGCGTCGTAGTCGCCGGTCTCGAGAAGCCGCTCGACCTCGTCGGCGCTCGCGCGCGACACGTGGGCAGTGCCGAGCAGCGTGAGGTGGGTCTCACCGATCGCGCTCTCGCGTAGCGGCTGCGTTGGGGTTTGGGCAGGTGTAGTCATAAACGGGGCTCGACTCTTGCAAAAACAGACACACGCTTACTTTACCCGCTCGAGGTGAGGCCCGGTGTAGGGTCTGGGCGGGCTTACTCCGGGCCAAAAAATGCCCAGACTCGAGACTGGGCACTTCGTGCTGAGCGGGTTTTGGGCGCGGGGTTCTAGGTACTCTGTTCTAAGTGTTTCTAGGTGCTTTGCTCTATGTGCTGCGCTTGAGGGAAACCGTCAGACCGTCGATCCCACGTGCGCGTAAGACGGGAATAATGGTGCTGATGAGTTCGGGATGCTCGGCGACAGCCGCGTTATAGTGCGTCGTCCCGGTGTCTTCACCCTCCAGCACACCGCGCAGCGTGTTATCGGCGAGCAGAAGTCCCCCGTTTCGCAGGAGCGGCAACGAGAGCCGCAAGTAGTCGGGGTAGCTGCCCTTGTCGGCGTCGATGAACACGAGGTCGAACGGCGGCGCGCCCTCGGCTGAAAGCCGCTCGAGGCTCTGCGTGGCGGGGCCGACCTGCACGGCGACCTTGTGCGCGACCCCGGCGCGAATAAAGTTGCGCTGCGCGACTTCGGCGTGGTGAGGGTCTAGCTCGAGCGTCACGAGCCTGCCGTCCTCGGGCAGTGCGCGGGCCAGATGAATCCCGCTGTACCCGCCGAGTGTGCCGATCTCGAGAATTTGCCTCGCTCCTGTTGTCAGGGCCAACAGGTAGAGCAGCTGGCCCTGCGCCGCCGAGACGTTCATGCTGCGGATGTGCTCGCGAGCTGTCTCGGTCAGGGTGTCCTCGAGGGTGGCGTCTTGCGGCGCGAAGAGCGTCGTGATTTAGCCGTTATAGGCGTCGGTATCGAAGGTCATGTCTATGATCCTTCAGGCTTGTGCGGGAGTAGTCTCATTTTGTCCGTCTTCCCACGTTACATGCAGGTCGTCTTTGACCGCGAAGCGCTCCAGATGACTTCCGACGACGTTTTTGAGACGGCTGACGCTCTCCGCGTCCGGCCCCTCGACCTCGAGCACGAGGGTGCCCGGCTCGGCGCGTAGGGTGCAAGAGCCCGAGCCGAAGTCGATGCGGCCCTGTTCCGGGGAGTAGTCGGCCTGAACCTTGCGGCTGAAGTGACCGCAGAGCGCCTGGAGGTAGCGAGAACTTTTTTCGGTCTGGACGTGTGCGCTGGCGTGCATAGGGTTCGTCTCCATTTCCTACCCTTTTCCTTCTGAACGCTACTGCCCGTCTGTGCGGATTCTGTGTGGATTCCCGTAGTGCTGGTAATGGCTCGCTCACGTGGTTGCCGATACACACCAAAAGCAAACAAAACTCAGGTCGTTTGAATATAGGTCCTATGCAGACTGTGTTTCAGGTGCTCGGCTACCGAGCATCACCCCGCCTGAGGAGGCAACTTATGAAACGCAGCCTTATCGCATCCGCCCTCGCCCTTACGCTCACCGTCGCTAGCGCTGCCAGCGCCGAAAGTAGCCTGTTCGCTACACCCAATGCCAGCGCCGAAGTTGCCTTCTATACCGCCGATCCCAGTGACGGAGGGGCTATCCTGACTACGGCGTCTGTCAACAACAGCCCGGTCGCGATGACGATCGGAGGGATCAGCGCTGCTCATTACGCGGTCATCACCTATGGGGGTGAGGCTTACACCTTCGCGCTGACCGAGAGCGGCGCGAATAAAAACGATGTGGTCCTCGAGACGGCTACACCAACGGGCAGTGCGCGGCTGGTCAGCGACAGCGGCAAGGTGACGCTCGCCGATCTGCTCAACGGTCTGGCGACTGACCCGACACTGCTCGAGCCTTTCCAGAGTACGGCCCCGCTCTCTTAGAAAAAAAGGTTCCCGACTGGCCCTGACATTCTCGTCAGGGCCTTCGTTTGAGATTATTTCGACTGGCTTACCTGCCAGATCGGCCTGCTATAGCCGCGACGTCGCAGCGCATCAAATCCGCACAGGGTCTACATAGAATGTGTCGGTAGTTTTCTATCTGGAGCTGCTCCAAATCCTGGAGGTCATTCTGAAACCCTCTACTTTTCTCACAACAGCCGTGTTCATCGGTTCCGTCTTTGGGATAGCTGCGTTGCAGGTTGCTCGCTCGAGTGCGCCTTCCGACGAAGCGACCGCGACGGTTGGCGAAGATGGCACGGTCGCCACCACAGGCATCACCCTGCCTGGGCAAGAGGTTGCCGTACCCGCTTCCTGCGACGCCGAAACGTCGCAAAATGCCAAGGTCGTTTGCGTGGCCAACGCGTTTCTCGAGACGCTGAGTGACAAGCAGAAGGGGCAAGTCATTCTGCCGCTGACACAGGCCAACGCGGTCGTCTGGTCGAACCTGCCGACTACGTTTGTTCCGCGCAACGGGCTCGAGCTGTCCGACCTGAGCGCCGAGCAGGTCAAGGCAGCGCTGGCTGTTGTCAAGGTTGCAACGGGAACGCTCGCAGACGAAGGCTACAGCGAGGTGCAGCAGCTCCTCATGGCCGACGACGTGCTCGCGGCCTCGGGCGGAATGCAAAACGGTATTAGCGCAGGAGCACCCTCCGGGGGTACGCCTCCCGACGGTATGTCTGGTGGTCCGGGCGGCCTGTCTCCCGGCGGGATGTCGGGCGGCATGGGATCTGGCGGTTTTTCGGGTGGCGGCTTTCCGGTTGGGACGTCGGGCGGTGCAGGCGGGATGTCTGGGACCGGGAACGACTACGCCGACGATTTCTATTTCCTGGCCTTCCTGGGCACGCCCAGCACCGACGACACCTGGATATTGCAGTTTGGGGGGCATCACCTGGCCGTCAACATGACCTATAAGGCGGGCAAAGTCGCCAGCGCCACGCCGGAATTCCGGGGGGTCGAGCCGAAGGTCTGGACGACTGCAGATGCCCGCTACGCGCCACTGGAAGGCGATCATCAGGGCATGGTGAACATGCTGGCGAGCCTCTCCGACGAGCAACTCGCCAGTGCCAAACTCTCCCAGACCTTTAGCGACGTGCTGGTTGGCCCTGATGAGGACGGAAACTTTCCCGAAACGAAATCGGGGATCAAAGTAAGCGAACTGAGCGACGAGCAGAAGATGCTGGTTCTGGAGGCCATGAAGCCGTGGGTACAAGATGCCGAGGACGAGACTGCCGCTGCGCTTCTCAGTACCTATGAAGATGAGCTGGACGAGACCTACATCGCCTACTCGGGCGACGCCAGCCTGACCAAGCACGCCGACTATGTGCGCATCGATGGGCCTAGTGTCTGGATCGAGCTGGCGTGCCAAAACGGGATCGTCTACTCGGATCAGATCCATTACCACACGATCTGGCGCGACCATACCCGCGACTACGGCGCGGAATTCGACTTTTGAGAAACAAGAGGAGA
>JBMDWS010000103.1:0-3705 GCA_048594695.1 Truepera sp.
GTCGCCGTGAAGCCACACCGGCGGGCGCTGCCAGTCGGTCTCGAGCGCCCTTTCCCAGATCGAGAGCGCCGCCCCAGCGTCCACCTCATCGCCAAGGACGGCGAGCGCCTGCCGCGTTTCCGCGTCGTAGACGTGCAAGGAACCACCCCGGTAGCCGTTATGAGGACCGGGCGGAGGTCCGCCGTTGGCGTCAATTCGGTATAGCGCGTTCAGGAACCCCGCGAGGTCACGGGCAAAGGTGCTCAGGTCGGCGATGCGCTCTCTTAGGGCAGTGTCGCCCTCTAACAATCGGTAGACCGACCAGGGCCAGGGAAAACCCTCACCTGGAACGCCCAGCCCTAGCGGACCCGGGATGGGCAGCGGCAGGTGCGGCCCAAGCCGGGGCAGCCAGCGCTGCTCCTTTTCAACCTGCAGCACGTAGCCTTCAGCGCTGGGCAAGCGCACGCTCATGTCGAAACCGAGGTGAAAGGTCCGGTTGTCCCAGCCGCCTACCGGAACGGGCCGGACGGGCAGGTGCGCCCAATGCGGGAACTGCGCGGCAATGAGGCGCTTGACGAGCGCCGTGTCGATGGCACTAGAGCCGAAATCACCGCCGCCGGAATCATTGCCACCCAAGTCAGCGGACATGCTGTCCTTTCGCGCCCCAGAAGCCAACGAGCTGCGTCAGGTAAGCCTTGCGGTTAAGTGGGTCCGGCTCGGCTCGAGGCCTGCTGGGAAACGGCTCGGTGAGCGCCTGGCAGTCTTTAAAAGTTGCGTCCAGAACGCCTTCGCCCCCTGTCAGCGAGGGAATCATCTGGTGCAGAGCGTGAACCTCCGCGGCGGGAAGGTTACCCGTCAGCACATACCCCGTGCCACGCGGCAGCGTCGTTCGCGGAACCCCGCCGAGCTTTGCAAGCACCGATGAAACCGGACCGAGCGCGGAGGTCGGAAGCTCGAGCGTAAACGCGTGAAACGGCTCGCACACCACCGTCCCAGCGTCGCGGAGTGCCCGCAGCAGCACCAGCGGCGTGAGCTTGCGAAAATCCGCTGCGCTGCTCACGGGCGAGACGTACCCTGAGTGGGTCACGGTAACGTGGCAGTCTGTTACAGCCCAGCCGTAAAGCCCCTGCACGAGCGCCTCGCGCACGGTCGCTGCCATCGCCTCTCGGAACGCTTCGGCGGATTTGTAGATGTAGAACGGCACCGCGTCCAGTGCGGGCGCCAGGCACAGACTCACGCCGCTGCCGACGGGTGCGGGTGCGACATGCAGACCGACCGTCGCCAGAAACGGGTTGCCCGTCTCGCCAAGCCGTTCGACGGCCTCAGCGCAGCCAGCGGGGCGCTCGGTATAGAGTGGCGTCGTCTCGCTGAAGGTAGCCTCGAGGCCAAAATCGCCCTGAAGCGTCGCTGCGATCACCTCTTTTTGCACCTCACCGTAGAGCGACAGTGCCAGTTCGCCCTGCTGCTCGTCGTGGCGCAGGTTGATGAGCGGGTCGCCCTCGGCGAGCAAGCTGAGCGCCGCGTGCAGCGACGCCCGGTCGTCCGGGTGACGCGGCGTAATGACGGTCTCGAGCGTCGGTAACGCAAAATGATGCGCTGCCGCGCTGGCCCGCCCAAACCCGAGGGTATCGCCGATCTGGGCCTCGCGGAGGCCCCAGAGCTTGGCGATCTGGCCCGCCCGAACCATGGCCTGCTGACCATCGGAACCGCCCCCCAACACGCGAATGGCGGTGACTTTTCCTTCGCGCCCCGGACCGAGCGCGACACGGTCCCGCACCCGCAGCGTGCCCGATTTCATACGGACGTAGGCGATCTTCTCACCCGTGGGGCCACGGTCCACCTTGAAAACCACCGCTGAGAGCGGGCTCTCAGGGTCGTTCGGGGCAGTCGGCAGGAGTGTCTGTATCCCACTGCGGAGCGCATCGATCCCGGCCCCGGTCATCGCTGAACCGAAAAAGACCGGTTGCACCAGCGCACACTTCGTCTGCGCGGCGAGTGCCTGTCCCAGCCGCGAGGCCGAGAGAGCCGTTTCGCTGTCCACATAGGCCGCGAGCAGCGCCTCGTCATGCTCGGCGAGGTGCTCGAGCACCCCCGATGCGAACGCCGCATCCTCCAGGTCGTAGGGCAGGAAAGTAGCCTCACGCGTGCCGATATCGGCAACGCTGCCAAGCGGCACGATGTTCGGGGTCAGGCGTTCGGCCAGGCGCGCCAGTAAACGCTCGTCCTGCGCGCCCCGGCGGTCGATCTTGTTGACGAAAATCAGGGTCGGTAGCTTCAGGCGCTCGAGTGCCCGCCACAGCACGCGGGTCTGCGCCTGCACGCCCTCGACCGCGGAAACGACCAGGATGGCCCCATCGAGAACGCCGAGCGACCGCTCGACCTCGGCGATAAAGTCCGGGTGACCCGGTGTATCGATAAGGTTGACGGTGACGGGACCGAGCACAAAGGACGCCACGGCGGCTTTGATGGTGATGCCGCGCTGACGCTCGAGGGCTAACGAATCGGTTTGGGTGTTGCCGTCATCGACGCGGCCCAGCTCGCCGATGACGCCAGCGGCGTAGAGGAGCCACTCGGTGAGGCTGGTTTTACCGGCGTCTACATGCGCCAGAATGCCCAGATTGAGCTGGGCAGCGTTCAAACTGCCAGGGTTGAGATACAAATGTCATGCCTTTCTCGTGCGATTTCAGGATTGAGGGTGTGTGAAGTCGCATGAGTCTAAGCATGGGTATCTCCCTTGGATAAGTTAACGTCTGCTACCTTAGCGGCACGGGCCAGAAATTGCAAGGGGGCCCGGAGCGCGAGGCGCAAAAAAAACTCAGCGCCCGTGCACAGGGCGCTGAGTTCTGGTGCTAAAAACCGTGCCTAGTCGGCAGCGCTCGGGATATAGGTCGGTGCTTGAGCGTCCTCTAGGTCCAACCCCAGACCCTTCGCAACCGCCCCCCCAAAATCCTCGTGAACCTTACGGAAGTGGTAGAGCTGACGGCGCTGGATCTCCTCGGGAATCCCGGTCATGCTGCCGACGATGTTCTCAACGAGGCGCTGCCGCCCGCCCTCATCGAGCACCTTTTCCCAGAGGTCTCTGGGCTGACCGTAGTAATCCTTGTCGTCGCAGTCGTACGAGTTGTAACGGGCCGCGTCGCCGCTAAGCTCGAGCGGCGGCTCTTCAAAGCGCTTGTCCTGCGTCGGTCCGCCAAACGAGTTGGGCTCGTAGTTCACGGCCCCGTGGTAGTTGCCGTCGGTGCGCATCGCGCCGTCGCGGTGGTAGGTGTGAACCGGGCACTGCGGACGGTTGACCGGCACCTGGTCGTAGTTGATGCCGATACGGTAGTGGTGCGCGTCCTTGTACGAGATCAGGCGGTTTTGCAGCATCTTGTCGGGCGAAAAACCGATCCCCGGCACGATATTGCCCGGCTCGAAGGCGGCCTGCTCGACCTCGGCGAAGTAGTCTTCGGGATTGCGGTTGAGCTCGAGCTCGCCCACTTCGATGAGCGGGTAATCCTTCTGCGACCAGACTTTGGTCAGATCGAAGGGGTGCCACGCGTAGCCGTCGGCGTCGGCCTCGGGCATGATCTGGACGGACAACGTCCACTTGGGATAATTGCCCTCCTCGATGGCGGCGTAGAGGTCGCGGGTCGAGTAGTCGGGGTCTTCCCCGGCCATTTTGGTCGCCTCGGCATCGGTAAAGTTTTCGACACCCTGCTGGGTACGGATGTGAAACTTGACCCA
>JBMDWS010000104.1:0-4586 GCA_048594695.1 Truepera sp.
GTGAGGTCACGACCCGACAGCTTGGCGAAGGCGTCGTTGGTCGGTGCAAAGAGCGTATAAGGCCCAGTTCCCTCGAGCGTCCCGGTAAGTCCGGCAATGTCCAGCGCGTTGAGAAGTGTGCTGTAAGTCGGGGTCTGGCCCCAACCGCCGACGTGGGGCTGGTGGCTCGTTTGGGCTGTCGCGACGGACGCGTGCAGCCCGCAGAAACCGACCACGATCAGGCCGACGAGAGCGGTTAGAGGGCGCGTCCGCAGGCGTGACGTAAAGATCTCGAGCGGACTCGAGCCGGGGGCGTCGTGGCGTTTCATCCCCGCATTATGCCAAATCGCGGGCAAGTGCTCACCCCCTTCCGTACCTCCGGCTGGCGGGCATGTGCAGTGGTTCTGTCGGGCGACGCGGGTTGCCGCCCCGGCACACGGTGTGTCAAGCGGATAACACGGTCGAAGGAAAGAGCCTGTTACGTTACGGGCACGCTGCGCCCTGAGCTGCAGCCCTAGAGTGCCCGAGCCAACTGGCTACAGGACTGCTCGCAGGAGCGCACCCACAAAAACCGCTATGGGAGACACCATGCTGACAACTGAAGACCGGAAGCCGACCCTGACCATGTATACGACGACTTGGTGCGGTGACTGTCAAGTGACCAAACGCGCCCTTGCGCAGCTCGAGGTGCCCTACCACGAGGTCAACATCGAGGAAGACCCGGACGCTGCCGAACTCGTCATGATGCTAAACGGTGGACGCCGCAGCGTTCCGACGCTCGTCTATAACGGCGAAGCTGAAAGTCTCTCGCGCTTCAGCCGTGCCAAACTCGACTCCTTCCTGCAGCGGCACCATCTGCTCGCGGACTGAGTGCGGTCTTACGCGCAGCAAGCTCGCCCGTTTGGTGCACGTCCCTGTGGTAGATTAGCCCCATGAAGGTCCCCGCGCCACCCGCCTCCGCCGAACCCGGAAGAGGTGCACAAGTTCAGGCGATGTTCTCGCATATCGCGCGGCGCTACGATCTCCTCAACCGTGTTCTCAGCCTTGGCCTCGACAGGCGCTGGCGTGCCGAGGCGACCCGTGCAGCGTTCGGTGGCGGCGCAGGTCGTGTTCTCGACGTTGCTACGGGTACCGCCGACTTGGCCCTGGCGCTCAAACGCTCCAAGCCGAGTGCCGAAATCATAGGCGTAGACTTTGCTGAGCCCATGCTCGAGATCGGGCGACAAAAGGCGGCGCGTGCGGGGCTGCGGGTGCGCCTTCTGCAGGGCGACGGGCTCGCCCTCGCTTTTCCGGACGCGTCGTTTGACGCAGTGACCGTTGCCTATGGCCTCCGCAACTTTGCCGACGTGGCAGTAGGTCTGCGGGAGTTTTACCGTGTCCTCAGGCCGGGGGGGCGTGTCGTGGTGCTCGAGTTCCCACCGCCCCCCGGGGGCCTGTTCGGCAAGCTTTTCCGGTTTTACTTTTTGCAGGTGCTGCCGCGTGTCGCGGGCTTGATCTCAGGTCAGCGCGCGGCCTACGACTATCTTCCCGCCTCGGTTTTGTCGTTTCCTCCACCGGCGGCCTTGGCACAGATCATGGAACAGGCGGGCTTTCGTGACGTACACTACAAGTTACAGTCGTTCGGTGTCTCGGCGTTACATGTAGGTGTAAAACCCTTACCAGAGGCATCTTAGGAGCACCAGAGAAAGGATCCGCGTTTTGTCGACCCCGCGCTTTGAAGTCAACACCGATATCGAACTCATAGACCCCGACTGGGAAGAGTTTACCGAGCTGCACGAACAGCGTTACGGACTGGCCATCGCTTACCTCAAAAGTGAGGTCAAGGGCACATCGTACGGCAACGCAGTCATGAAGCTTGTTGCGGGCGAGGCAGGGTTTTACGCGCAGTCCAAGAATTTCCCGAGTGCTTTTTATGGTGACTTGGGTGCGACCGAGCGGCTCTGGCTGAGTGACGAGGAAGCGCACGCGATCACCTGGGAGGCGCTGGCCCTCTACCGTGCCGGCGAAGCGCAGTCCCTGACCGTCGCCTACTCGTCTGCTCCCTCGGACGTCTTTTTCGGTTACCGCATCGGCGAGAGCGAACGTTATGAACTCGGCTATCCCAAGTCGACGCTGCCCCTGCACCTGCGGGTCATGGTCGACGCGCCACAAACCACGGAGCTTTTGGGTCATGCCAAGGGTGTGCTGCTCTATCAGCGCACCGAGGCGGGTGAGCATCTCCTTCTGAAAGCGCCCGGACGGCGGCGGCCCTTCCCACTGCTGGACGGTTTCAAGGACTAGCCTTGGCGCCTCGAGAACCCGACCTGATCGTTGTCGGGGCGGGTATGTGCGGCAGTGAGGCCGCGTACGCCTGCGCGCGGGCAGGTCTAAGCGTCCTGCTCATTACGACGAGCCTCGACACTGTCTATAACCTCAGTGGCAGTGGGGCAAGGGTGAAGCCGCCTGCGGGTAGTTTGATGGCTCGCCTTGTTTTCGACGCACCCGAATCCATCGCTACGTTTACCCTGCACCGCCGTGCTAAAGCCGCTCTCGAGACCGAGCCGAACCTGCATCTCTTGCAGTCGAGCGTGTCGGGTCTCATCGTCGAGGCTGGGCGCGTCGTTGGTGTAACGACCTGGGAGGGTGTGGATCGCCGGGCTCCGCGCGTCGCGCTCTGTGCGGGAAGTTTTTTGCAGGCGCGGCTGCACATCGGCACGCTCACCGAAACTGCCGGGCGGCTCTCCGAGATGGCCTATGACGACCTCTACGACGACCTCGAGCGCCTGGGTTTTATGTTCGAGGAGATGACACTCGAGGCGCTCGAGACCCCCGGAACCCTGCCCTATACAGTCCGCGCCCAGCGCTTTGCCCCGGCCGAATGGGACGCGGCAGGTTTTACCCTGCGGCGGCTTGGCGGCCTTTACGCGGCGGGTGTCTGCGTGGCTGGATACCTGACGTACGAAGCGGCGGCAGAGCAGGGTCTTATGCTAGCGGCGCATCTCCTGACTAACCCAGAAGGCTCGCGGTAAGCCACACCACCACGCCCAGCAAAACGAGCGGCAAGATGAAGATGTAGAGCGTATAGAGCGTCACTGTGCGAATGGGCGAGCGCTCTAAAAAGACCCCAAGCCCCGCCCGCAGCACCGCGATGTGCCAGACGACGACGCCCAGAACCATGACCGGTAGGGCGACGGTGGGCAGGATCAGCATAGGAGCGATCATCGACAGACCGGTGAAAAATGCAGGTGTCCAGCTCCAGCCCGACACCTCCCAGGCCCGCAAGGCGAGCGCGCCTGGGCGCTGAACAAAGATGCTGCCAAAGCCCCAGAGGTAGAGAAACCCTGCCAGCGCTCCGAGGAACGCGGCAAAGACGAGGGGCAGCCAGGCGTCCGAGCCCGTGGCCCGCGCTACGCCGAGCGTAAAGACAAGCGAAAAGGTGAGGAGGCTTAAAAAAGCAATTCGGCCCGCTCGGGGAATGCGCGCGGTAAGTGGCTCGAGCTCCGCGAAAAAGCGTCTCGGCGAAGAGGCCGCCAGCCACCATAAGGTAAGTGGTCCCATCAGGCTTGGAAAAAGAGTGGCAGGGTCGCGCTCGGCACCAGTCTGCGTATGTGCGCGCGCCGATAGAGTTCGGTGACTGCCTGCTCGCCTGTGTCGCCGAGGTCGTAGGACAGGTCGTTGACGTAGAGGTCGATATGTTGCTGCATGACAGACTCGCGCATCTCCTGAGCGTGCGTGGCGATGTAGGGTTGCGCCTCGGCGCGGTGAGCGTAGGCGTAACGTAGGCTCGAGCGGATCGCCTCGTCGAGCGCCTTGAGTGTAGGCGCTCCCAGCGACCGCTTGGCTATAATCCCCCCGAGGGGCAGGGGCAAGCCCGTTTCACTCTCCCACCATGCTCCGAGGTCGAGATGCTCCTGTAAACCGTGCTCGGCGAAGGTAAAGCGCGATTCGTGGATGATGAGACCCGCATCGGCCTCGCCCGAAGCGACGGCAGGCATGATCTCGTCGTAACGGCGCTCGCTTATCTTGACGTCGTCCGGCTGCGAGAGCTTGAGGAGCAAGTTGGCCGTCGTAAGACCACCAGGGATGACCACATGTTTGCCTGAGAGCGTCCCTAGCGGCTCGCGGCTGACGATGAGCGGCCCCACGCCGAAGCCGAGTGCGCCGCCGGAAGGCAGCATGACGTAGTCGCGCGTGAGGTGAAAAAAGGCGTGGTAGCTGATCTTGCTGACGGGCAGCGTTCCGGCCCGGGCGAGCCTGTTGAGCGTTTCGACGTCCTCGAGCCGGACGTGAACATCGAGCTCCGGCGCGACGCGCCCGTGCGCGAGCGCGTAGAAGATAAAGCAGTCGTTGGGGCAGGGGGAGTAACCTAGGTCCATCATTCAAGTTTAAGCCGGGACGGATTGGCCCTTCGTGGTTGTATCGGGAAGAGGTGGTTTCCGTAGATGCTTGCTCGAGCCGTTGTAGCGAGTCATATGAAAACAAACACCCCAACCCAAATTCGGGAAAAGGTTGACTGAGGCGTAAGGAAACGGGAAGGTAAGTTTGTGTCTAGCAAACCCCCTTCCCTAAGCGCAATTCTAGCAGTTGTCCACGCCCTGCTCTTACCCGTCCGTGAACGCGACCCCAGA
>JBMDWS010000105.1:0-9937 GCA_048594695.1 Truepera sp.
TGACCGAGTTCGTGCGCGACGGTGAACACGTCGTCTAGGCCGCTGCCGAAGTTATGCATGATGCGCGACTCTTTAACCCCGTCGACGCTCATGCAAAACGCACCGTTGCGCTTGCCCTTGCGCGGCGGCACGTCGTGCCAGCCCTCTTCAAAGGTGCGCTCGGCAAACCCAGCAAGTTTGTCCGAATCGGCACCGAAGGTCTCGGTGACGAAGGCGCGGGTCTCGGCCCAGCTAAAGGTGCGCGGCGTGCCTGCAGTAACCGGGGCGGACAGGTCGTACCAGGCCAGCGCGGGTTTGCCCAGAAACTGCGCCTTCGCCCCCAAGTAGCGGCGAAAGACCGGAAAGGCCTCGCGGCAGGCTGTCTGCATGGCGTCCAGGCTCTCGCGGGTGATGTGACTCTCGAAGAGGGCCTCCTCGAGGGCGGACGTGTAGCCTCGGCGGCGGCTCGTCTCGTTGACCTGCGCCTTGATGCTGTTCATGGCCGCCGCGAACGGAACGGCGTTTTGCCCCAGAAGCTCGAGTTCGGCCTCGTAAGCGGCGCGGCGCAGGTCGGGGTCGGCGTTGCCCTGCAGGTTGCGCAGCTCGGTGAGCGGGTATTCGGCTTCGGTCCTGCCGGGCAGCGTCTTTTTGACCGTTGTCCGGGCGATGAGGTCGCCGTGCAGCTTCGCCCAGGCACGCCCGCTGCTTGGGTTGAGCGCCGAAAGGAGTTCTTCGGCCTCCTCACCCATGAGATGGCGGGCCTCTTCGGCACTCCGCCGGACGAAATACTCGTGTGCCCGGGCGACCTCGGAGGCTGCGATAAGGGCGTCGGCGTCCATCGCGCCGATCCAGGCAGTCAGTCGTACGCTCAGGAAGCTCAGCTTGCTGCCGAGCGGCGTCAGGGCCGAGGTTTCGGCCTGTGCCAGATCGTTGAAGGCGTCGGTCGAGGTAAAGCCCGAGAGGTAAGGGAATATCGTGGAGAAGCGGGTCAATACGTCGTTGTAGTGCCGCACAAGCGACTCAAAGCGTGCGCTCGTTTCAGGGGTCACGGGTACGCTCGTCTGCGCCCGCACGTCGCTCGCGTCCATGAGATCCTCGAGGCGCGTCAGCGCGTCCTTTAGTTCCTCTTTGGCCCGGGCGAATTCCGGGGACGCCAGCCCCGGGTAGATCGAGGTCAGCTGCCAGTGGGGAAGATCCTGCGTTTGGCTCATACTCTAAATCCTAGCATCGGGATATGAAATTTTTTACTCCAGCCCCTCGACGGGCGGCCACGAACCACCAAGGGCCAGCCACGCCTCCACCATGTCGGCGGGCACCTGCGCCTCGAAGGTGATGGCCTGGTGGTCTCGGGGGTGGGGCAGGGTCAGGCGCTCGGCGTGGAGCGCGTGCCGGGGGATGAGGCTGGAAGCCTTGCCATAAACGCTGTCGCCCAGAATCGGTGCGCCCAGATGCGCCAAGTGGACGCGAATCTGATGGGTGCGCCCGGTGTGCGGTTTGGCACGGATGAGGCTATAGTGCCGGGCTCGAGCCAGAACCCGAAAATAGGTCGAAGCGCTCCTCGGATTGCCCCCGCCGACCGTCATTTTGCGCCCATGCAGCGGGTGCCGCCCGATGGGGCCGTCCATATAGAGATCGTCGTCGATGGTGCCGACGGCGATGGCGATATATTCCTTTTCGGTGAGGCGCTTTTTGAAGGCCGCGGCGAGATCGCGGTGCGCCTCGGCAGTCTTGGCGACGACCATCACGCCCGAGGTGTCTTTGTCGAGGCGGTGGACGATGCCAGGCCGATAATCCTCGGCTTCGGGGTCGAAGTGCCGCTCCTTGGCGAGCGCCATTTGGCCCAGGAGCGCGTTGACCACTGTACCCGTGCGCACCGAGGCGGTCGGATGTGCGGTCATGCCCGGCGGTTTGTTGATCGCGGCGAGATCGTCGTCTTCATAGATGATGTCGAGCGCCAGGTCTTCGGCCTCGACCCGCATGGGTTTGGGCGGTGGCAGGTGCACCGAGATAAGTTCGGTGCCAGATAGCTTGACCGAGGCTTTGATGGCGGGCCGCCCATCGAGTTCGACGAAACCACCCAGCACCAGCTCCTTGGCGTAGGTGCGGGAGAGGCTCATGGCCAGCGAAATAGCGACGTCTAGGCGCTCTCCCGCCGGTGCCTCGAAAACTTTCACGTCCACGCTCCAGTTTACCGTGTACGACCTCTCGCGGGAGCGTTCATCCGGGCGTCTTATACTGACGATCATGGCACTGAAGGCGATGTCTCACCACCCTTGTACGCTGGCGGCTCCGGCCCTGGAGCGAAGCCGATGAAACCGATTGCACTCGACGCGATGGGCGGCGACGCCATGCCCCAGGCCGCTGTTGCCGGGGCTAAGGTCGCCGCTGCCGCGGGGATTCCCGTGCTGCTCGTCGGTGACGAAACGGTGCTACGGATCGAACTAGAGCGCCAGAGCACCACCCTGCCTATTCACCACGCTCCGGACACGATTGGTATGGAAGACCACGCTGCCGACGTGCGCCGCCGCAAGGACTCGTCGGTCATGCGGGCGATGCGGCTGGTCAAGGACGGCGAGGCCTCGGCTTGCGTGTCGGTCGGGCACTCCGGTGCGACGATGGCGGCGGCCCTGTTCGTTTTGGGGCGCATCAAAGGGGTGGAGCGCCCGGCTATTCTGGCCAATATCCCGACGGACCGGGGATTTACGGCCCTTATCGATGCGGGGGCCAACGCCGACTGCCGCCCGTCGCACCTGCAACAGTTCGCGGTGATGGGCAGCATCTATGCCCGGGCCTTTTACGGACTACCGAACCCCACGGTCGGTCTCATCTCGCTCGGGGAGGAGGCCGAAAAGGGTAATGAGCTCACCCGTGAGGCGCACGTACTGTTGCGCGAGACACCCGGGATCGCCTTTTTTGGCAACGTCGAGGGGCGCGATCTCCTCAAAGGCACGACGGACGTGGTCGTGTCCGACGGTTTTACCGGAAACGTCATGCTCAAGCTCGCCGAGGGCGAGGCCAAGGTCATTTTCGCCTGGGTCCGCGACGCGCTCTCGGGCGGCGGGCTGCTGACCAAACTCGGGGCAGCGCTGGTGCGCCCGGCGCTGCGCGGCATCGCGGCGCGGCTCGACCCGAGCGAGTATGGGGCGCAGCCGCTTCTGGGCGTGCGCTCCTACGCGTTTATCGGGCACGGATCGTCCGACGGTCGGGCGATCGAAAACGCGCTGAAAACGGCAAAACGTGCAGTCGAAGCGGATCTCGTCGGGAAGCTCGAGGCGGGCCTGGCAGCGCTCACCCCGCAGGTCGCGAGCGACTAGCGTGGCCAGTCAGCTGTTGGAGAGCCTGACGCCGGGGAACGGGCAAGATTCCGGCGCAGGCAGCGCGAACGGGCCGGAAAATGCGCAGCAGACCGGCCCGCAGACCAGCCAGCCGCCGGGTCAAGGTGAGGACGCGGCGCAAAACACGGCCCAGGAGTCTCAGACCGATACCGCGAGTGGTGGCGCGGACACCGACATCGAGATTCCGCTTTTCGACGAGCAGTGGATCGCCGAGTTCGAGGACACGACCTGGCTGACCGAGATCGGTAACGGTATCCGGGACGCGCCCTTTGCCTTTGCGGGTAACGTGTTTCTCGATCTGGCGCTCGGCTTTTTGCTCTTCGGTGTGCTCTGGTTCTTTATCGAACGCTGGGCCAAGGACACCAAGGACGCCATCGCGCGGCGCGACATGTGGGACGACGAGCAGAAGCAGGGGGAGCTCGAGCGCACCACGCTCTTGCGACGCTACTTTATTACGGCGTCGGGCGTGTTTGGGCTGGCGCTGGCGCTCGGGCGCTTCTCGCTCGACTACCGCGTGCCGGTGCTCCAACCGCTTGCCCAGACGGTGGAAACCTGGCTGGCCGACAGCGGCCTGAGCCGCATCATCGCCATTGCGGTCGTTGGGGCCATCGTCTACACGCTCCTGCGGGTGGTGCGCAAGACGGCGCGGGCGCTCACCCCCGTGTCGGGCCAGCGTTTCGAGCGGCAGGTGGCGAGAGCCGCGACTATTCGCAACGTCATCGAATCGGCGGCGCGGCTGGTCCTCATCTCGTTTTTCGTACTTTTCGTGCTGGCACAGATCGGCCTCAACCTCGCGCCGC
Organism: Truepera sp.; assembly: GCA_048594695.1. Classification (GTDB taxonomy): domain Bacteria; phylum Deinococcota; class Deinococci; order Deinococcales; family Trueperaceae; genus Truepera. Next base: position 4,115 of record JBMDWS010000105.1, read on the forward strand.
TTCTGGCCGGAGTCGGGATCCTGGGTCTGGCGATTTCCTTTGGGGCGCAGTCGCTCGTCAAGGACTTTATTACCGGATTTTTTATCCTTGCCGAGGACCAGTTCGGTGTCGGGGACGTGGTGACGATTGCCGGGTTATCGGGCGCGGTCGAGAGCCTAAGCTTGCGCGTAACGACGCTGCGCGCGCTCGACGGCGCGGTTCACGTCATCCCCAACGGGCAGATCGATAAGGTCACGGTGGCCTCGAAGGAGTGGTCGCGCAGTGTGGTGGACGTCGAGATCTCCTACCGATCCGACCTCGACCACGCGCTCGCGGTGATCAGCGACGAGGCGACGCAGATGACCAAGGCGCTCGGCTGGAGCTGGCGCATCGTCGGGCCGCCTGAGGTGACGGGGGTCGAGGCGTTCGGGGCGTCGGGCATTCTGGTGCGGGTGCTTTTCAAAACGCTTCCCAAAGAGCAGTGGGGCGTCGGCCGGGAGTTTCGCCGCCGCCTCAAGCTCAGGCTTGACGCCGAAGGAATCGATATTCCTTATCCCCACACCACGCTCTACTGGGGTGAGGATCAGATTCCGCTGCGCCCTGCCCCCAAGCCGAGCCTGCCTGCCAAGCCCGACGAAACCTGATCCTAGGGCGAGGTAAAAGGCACAGACTGCGCCCAGGTTACGAAAGCAGGGGTAACTGCGTTCCAGGCCTCTAAACCCTCGCTGTAAGGTTGAACACGGGGCGTTGCCCCGGTGGTATAAGACGCGAGGTCGAGTAGGGACACGAGGCCCGAGCCGTCCTCGGGGTCGGTGCCGACGAAGTAGGTGTAGGTACCTTCCGGTCCGATGACGCCTGCAGTGGCGAAGACCCTGGCCCGCCTTTCGCCGGACTCGAGGGTGTCGCCACTGCCGGTCGTGAAGCTCGAGGGGAAAACACTCAGGCGGTTGTCACTGCCAAGCACAAGAGTTTCGCTCGTTTTAAGCTGATCGTCGCGCAGGATGCTCACGTTCGTGTTGTCGCGGGCCGAAACGGGGCCAATGACCGTACCCGTCACCGTGTAGTTGCTCACGTAGGCCACGGCTCCACCGAAAAGCACTACTAGACGCTCGCTCCCCACAATACCGGCGATCCCCAGGTCCACGAAACCGCGCTGCGTGAGCTGGTTAGGAACCGTGGCCACCGTTTGGGGTGTACCTACCGTATCGTCAGGCCCAAACGTCTGGTCGGGGCGTGGCAGGGGCACACGCTGCAGCAACAGGCTACTCGCCGAGGTCGTAGCGTAGTAGAGAATGTCGGCGGTGGCGGACTGGCTGACGTAGAGTCCGCCCGCTGCGACACCATTGATGCGCTGCAGCAGCAGCCCGCTTCCCCGGATGTCGAAGATATCGATGAAATTTTGGGAAACGCCAAAGCCGCAGAGCGTCGGATTGTTGAGCACTGCGGCGTAGTCGCCGCCCTGCGATACCTGGATCTCGGTAGGGCAGTAGAGCGGTGTGTCGCGATTCGGGAAGTTTCTGGGAATGATGGCAGGTCCTGTGATATCGGAGAGGATGATCTGTTGTCGACCTGTGGGGGGTCCGAAGCCCGAAACTGTAGGATCGGTTCCGCTGCCGTCGAGGCGGCTCAGGTTGAAAAAAGTCAGGTAGCTTGGTGGCGTGGTCGCAGCATCCGCTGTCGCTCTCGAGAGCACCACGAGCGTGTTGCGGGCGTCGGCGCGGTTGGTAATGTCGAACGCCTGTGGAGGTGCCGGAAGGTCGCGAACGCTGCCGGGCAAAAAGGTGAGGCGCTCGGACTCGTTGGGCCTGAGATCGTCCCGAACGATGCCGATCCGGTGTTGCGGGGTGCCGCTCTCTGCTGTCGTATACGCCGTCACCAGCAGAACCGGGTTAGGCGCTTCATAAGAGCCTGTACAGGAAGTCAGGGCCAACAGCGTGAAGGCGGCAATCAGGAGGCGGGATATCGGGGGCATAGGGGTACTCGCATTCTTGGCGCTCACTCGAACTCCCGGCGCGGCAGATAGAGCCCAGTATTAAAGGCGCCCGTCGCCCCCTGTTCGCTGCCCGGATAACCGAGTGTCAGGGTGAGGGAGCCGTTTGCTGTATTGTAGGCCACGTAAAAAGCCCAGCAGCAGCGGTCGAGGGTGAGGTAAAAGATCGGCTGGAAGTTGTAGGGCGTCGTGGCGGAAGGCCCTGAAAGTGTCGGGTTGATAAACTCCCAGGTATCGTCGAGGACGGCAGAGAAGTAGAGGTCGTCCCATAGGCGCACGGTCGCGCCAAAATTGGTAAAGCCCAAGGACTGCGAGCCGAGACCGCCGAGGCCGTCGGGGGTCGCGTCGTAGGCCAAGGCGCCCTGCAGCGCGAAGCGCGAGAAGAAGTCGGTGGTCAGGGTCATGTCGGCGCTGCTCAGGTAGGTTTGAGGGATGGCGTCGTCAGCGATGGCCAGCGCACTCCCGAACTTCACCCCGAAGCCGAGCGGCCCGAGTCCGGTCCCGAGATAGCCGAAAGGCACATTGAGCTGCGCTGTCAGCGCGGTATTGCTGAAGCCGAGTCCGGCAAGACCATCGTAGGTGCTAAATGGCCCGTAGGTCGTTTCATAGGTGAGTTCGTAGAGCTTTTCTGTGTCCTGGAACGTCAGGTCGCTGAGGCTGAGGCTGTAGCTCACGGGATCGCTGGGGTCCGGCTCGAGGCCGAAGAGCGAGGGAGGCAAAAGCCAAAAACCGACGCCCGAGAGTTCGACGATGTCGGGGTAGGTCACCGTGAATTCGGAATCGCTGGCGTCAAGGTTGACAAAATCGAAGGTCTGGTCGGCGCTGAACTCGAGCGGCCCGGCCTGAGCCTCGGCCTCGAAGACGAGGCTCTGCATGGTGCCGTCGTTGATGTCGCGCCTCGCGGCGGCTCGGAGGCCCGGTACGCCGTCGCCCTCGCTTATGGAGCCCAGCGTAAGGCCGACCTCGAGCGGTTTGTAAAGGGACTCGCCCACGGCTACGCTCCCCGACGTATCGACATTGAAAACGCTCTCTGCATAGCTCGAGCTGTAATAGGTGTCGAGCGCGTCGGGGTCGGCATTGTAGTCGAAGCCGAAGGCGACGTCAAGGCCACCGTAAAGCCCGTAACTTGCCTCCGCTAATATATCGTACTGCGACTCGTTGATGGGCACGAGGTCGGGCAACGCGTCGTCTTGGGGCGGCAGGTGTGAGAGATCGTAGATGCCGCGCAGCGTGAGGCTTCCGCCCAGCGCCGCGTCGGGCGTCGTCAGGGTGACGCTCGCCCCCAAGAGGCCCGGGTCGCCCTCCTGAACGTCGAAGCGCTGCTCGAGGGTCGCGTCGATCCAGTCCAGGTTGTTAAAAAAGCCCAGGCGCGTTTCGATAGGCCCCGCCCCAACGTCCTGCGGCTCGCGGCTGTTCTCGAATGTGTAGGTCTCATCGACGCTTAGCTCGAGCCAGTCGTAAGGCGTGTAGGTGAGGCTCGAGTCGAGGTTGGTCAGGGTGCTCGGGGTCTGGGCGTCGAAGGCAAAGGGTGTCTCACCCTGAGTCAGCGTGCGGCTGTAGTCGAGGCCGAGTGTGCCTCCCTCGAACGTCTGGTCGAAGCCAAGGGCCGTGTCCCAGTCGATCAAGCGCTCGAGGTCGCTGTCGTCGTTGGTGGTGGTGTAGTAGCTTCCCAGAAAACTGGTCGAGCCCGCAATGCTCGCGCCGGAAAAGGGTGAAAAGGCCTCTAGCGTCAGGGTTTGCCCGCCGACGAGCCGTCCGGAACGGATAACCGGCGTGTTGTTGATGGAGATCGGCGAGCTCGTGGCGCTCGGATTGCTGGCGTTGGCGTAGTCCTCGTAGGCGCCCAGCTCGAGCCTCAGCCCGGTCAGGCTAAACGGTCCGACACTTAGCGTAAGGTCGCCGCTCTGCTCTGCCGACACCTGACCATAGGTTCGCAAGGCCCCTTCACCTTCGCTGTAGGAGGGCGTCTGATTGGCGTCGCCCGCGTCCAGGTCGAAGTAGGTCTGGGTCACGGCGCGGAAGTCGAAGTCGCTGTAGCCCTGCTCGAGGCTGGCAGTCAGGTTGAGGATGCGCTGGTTCGAGGCGTCGTCACGCTCGATAAGGATCTGGGGCCGTAACCCGTCGAGCTCCTCTTCGGTCTCGTACCCGAAACTCAGGTCGACTTGGTCGAGCGTTTTGATCGTCGGATCGAAGCGGTCCTCGAACGACGGCGTATAGAAAAAGTCCAGGTTACCCTGTCCCCGCGCCGTGTAGAAGCGGTGCTCGAAGCCGCCGCCCAGATAGTTCTCCTGAACGGTTCCCCCCAGGACATTTTCGGTCCACGAACTACTCTGATTGGGCGCTACATCCGCGTAGTAGCGCAGCGACACGGTGCCGAGCGCGTTGGGACCGAACACATAGGGCCAGTCAAGCGCGACCTCGGCCTGTTGGGTCTCTGAACCCCGCGTAATCTCGAAGCGGGGCTGGCGGTCGGGCGGGCCGAGCGGCACGACCATGAGCGGCAAGAAGAAGCTCGGCAGGTCGCGAATATAAACCGTCACATTAAACGCCACGAGGCGGTCACCCGGATAGAGGTTCATTCGTTCGGCAGTAAAGCGGTAGTCCTGCACGTCCTGCTGACAGCGGCTGCAGGGGCTGAAGGCCGCGCCGGTGATATCGATCTGACCCGGCTGCCGGGTTGCCTGCAGCCCCTTCACGTCGAGGGGCTTGGTGAAGATAAAGACGTCCTTGAAGTTCAGTTCGCTACTTTTCAAGTCGAGCAGGTAGTTGCGGCCCTTGGTCGACACGTCGTCGTAGGACACGCTGCCCGCCCCGATGATCCGCATCAGGCGGTTGGTCACGTCGAACTCGATGCGCTCGGCGATGATGAGGTCGCCGTCGACCCGCAAGCGTACGGGAGATCCGGTAATGACGTAAAGCGTGGTCGTTTCGCCTCCGGGGATGGGAATCGAGCGTAACTCGAAACTCTCGGTATTTCCCGGCAATATCGTGACCTCGACGGCCCCGGCAACGCCAAAAAACAACCATAATCCCAGGAATGCGAGAAGCGCACCCCCCTTCATCAGCGCCGCCACGACAGGCCGAAAAGCACCGCCCCGGCGAGCAGGTAGAGCAGGGGCGGCACCCAGCCTGCGGCGAGGGCCGGGATCGTTCCCTGTGCACCGAGCAAATTTGAAATACTCCAGGTCGCGTAGTAGATGAAGGTCAAAAAGAGCACCGACACGAGACCCAGACCAAAGTTGCGGCGGAAGCTGTAGAGGCCAATAGCGAGTGCGAAAAAGGCGAAGGCAATGGCGGCAGCCGGTTCGGCGAACTTGCGGTTCAGGGCGGTCCACTCGGATGGGGCGTCACGCGGCGTGGTGCCGCGAATACGGACTAGAAGCTCCTTGAGCGGCAACCGTGTGAGTTCTGGGGGGGCACCGTTGCTGACCGAGAGGCCGCGCACGGGCAGGGTGGCCCGCTCGGCTGGCGCGTCAAGGACGACTCGAGCGTCGCGGTAGCGGAGCAACCGGATATTCTCGAGCCGCCACACCCCAGCTGCCTGATCGAGCGTGCCGCGTTCGGCGCGGATCACTTCTCCGATCCCCTGCGCGCCGTCGGGTTGAATCACCGTCACGTCGCCGACGCCTCCGCCTTCACTCAGTTCGCCGACGTAGACGCTGCGTCCGAGCGCGTCGGTAAAGAAGCTGCCCTCCTCGACGACGACCTGCGGGCTCTGCACGAGGATGTCCGACAAAACCTCCTGCGCCCGGTCGTAACTCCAGGGCGCAAGGAGTTCATTGTTGAGAAAGCTCAGGGCCGCGATAAATACGCCGAGCAGCAGGATGGGGGAGAGAAACTGCTGCGGGGACAGC
>JBMDWS010000106.1:0-4999 GCA_048594695.1 Truepera sp.
CTGAACCGTTCGCAGACTAGCGGCATATCAGGAGCCGGTGTTTTACCCAGGCTATGACACTGTGCCTCATAGTACTTCCAGCTCCCCTGTTGCCAACTCTCCAGTGAGTCGCCCCATTCGCCATAATCACGGGCAAAAGAAGCTTCCACTTCGTTAAGGGGCTTGATCTCAAGCTCGGTTGTCTCCACCACGCAGACCGGCTCGTTGCGACCGTCCAGGAGAACGCTCAAGCTACCCACTTTTGGGATTGGCATACCGCTCCCCTCATACTCCCAAAGCAGAGCGCTCGTTGCCGTCTTTCTGCCGCTCGTAATCACAATTATATTAGCTGGGTGCTAGACGAAATCACATGACAAGAAATCTGCACGAGGCTCTGCTTCGTGCATGTCATTCTGCGTTCGCAACAACGAACGCAGAATGTTTCTGCCTATGAGATCGCGTCGCACCATTTCTCGATCGCAGCCGTGTTGACGACCGTGCCCCACCTGCCATGTCAGAAGTGAGTTTGGCAGCAACTCGCCACTGAGCTACTGACCCCTACCCTTTTTCATCCGATACTGAATTCTCTTGAGCGTCCCCTACGACGCCTCTATACTCTGAGGATGGACGATCAGGGTGCGGCGGCCGTTGCTGAGGACTTCCGGCGTGCCCGGCGCCGGGCACAAGTGCAGCGTGTCCTTACAAGACTCGCGGGCAAAGACGGCAGGTTGCTTGTTTACGATGATGTAAGACGCCAGCTACACGGCGTTGAAAGTGCAGCCGTCACCCGCCAACAAATCCCCCTTGGCAGCATTGTGGGCAGTGTCGGGCGACACCAGGACTTTGACCGCTCTTTTGCACCTTTGAGGGACAGCGATTTGGAGCGCTGGACCAAGGTCAAACAGGCCGTGACCGGCCTCAGCGGCGTCCCGCCCATCGAGGTCTACAAGCTCGGCAGTGCCTACTTCGTCCGGGATGGCAACCACCGCGTTTCAGTCGCAAGGCAGATCGGTGCGCAATCCATCGAGGCTTACATCACCGAGGTTGCCGCCCCCGTGACGATGGACCCTGACGACACGCCTGAATCCTTGATCATCAAGGCGGAGTACGCAGACTTCCTCGAGCGCACGCAGCTAAACAAGTTGCGACCCGGCGCGGACATGCGCGTGTCGATACCAGGCCAGTATGAGAAGCTGCTCGAGCACATCGCCGTCCACCGCTATTTCATGGGACTCGACGAGAAGCGGGACGTGAGTTATGAGGAGGCGGTCGCCCACGGCTACGACCATGTCTACCTCCCGGCAGTCGCTCTCCTACGTGAGTACGGGCTCACGGAGGATTACCCCTACCTCACCCCCACTGATCTGTACATCTGGCTTGCCGATTATCGTGCCGACTTGGAGGATGCGCTGGACTGGACGCTGACCCCACGTTCGGTCGCCCACGCCTTACGCGAGGTCCGTAATCCAGTCCGGCGTGACGCCGATGCGAAGGACCGCAACCCTCGAGATCAGATCGTTCGGAGTGTCCTGGTGGCGATCGACGGGAGCGAGGCGGGGTGGCTGGCGCTTGACCAGGCGCTGCTGATAGGTGAGCGAGAACAGGCTCGCGTTTACGGACTCCACGTGGTGGCCAGGTCGGGTCAAGTCCGCCAGAGCGAGGCCATAAGCCGGACCTTCGCCAAGCGCTGCGGCGAGGCGGGCGTGGCCGGCGAGCTCGCATTCGAGGAGGGAGAGGTCGTCTCGACCCTCGCGGGGCGTTGCCGCTGGAGCGACATCGTCGTGGCGCCACTGAGCCATCCTCCCCAACGCGTAAGTTTGGCCCTGTACGGCGGCTTCCACACCTTACTAAGGCGTTGCCCGCGACCGATCCTGGCTGTCCCTGGAAAACCCAGCGCCATAAAGCGGCTTCTTCTAGGCTATAACGGCACGCCCAAGTCGACGATCTCGCTCTTCACCGCCGCCCATCTGGCTGTCCGAGGTAAGGTTGCCCTAAAGGTCGTTACCGTCCGGGAGCAAGGTAAAGCCAACGAGAAGCTGTTGGCACAGGCACGCTCATACCTCGACCGGCACGAGATCGAAGCCGACTACGAACTTCGTGAAGGTCCTGTCGTTCCTAACCTGCTAGCCGAGGCTTCGGCCCATCGTGCTGACCTGCTGCTCGTCGGCTCGTACGAGTACCCCTCCCTGCTCGAGCCTGTTTTCGGCGGCGTCCTGGACGAGCTGTTGCGACGCAGCCGGGTGCCCATCTTGATTGGCCAGTGAAATTACCTTTCTAGACAAAGACCAGGAGGGACATGATATATAGTCGCAAGTTAATATTGCGAAACCAAAAAAAGGGCGACCCTCCGATGACCGTTGCCGTAGAGGATGAGCTTGGCGTTGTTTGTGCTGACTCCGTATACGGTGATGCTCTTGAGAGTGACCAAACAATTCTTGCCCAGGCTAGGACCGCCAAAGCTCTGCGAGGGTTTGATGTCCATTTCTCCGCCCGTGAGGTTAGGGGTGTTCGTCCCCTGCTTCACAACCGTCAGCACCTTATCGCCAGAGACCGTGACGACCTTGACCTGGTTGCCACCAAGCTTGTTGCCACTAAGGTAGCGGTAAACGTCGACGCGGATGGGGTCGCCGATGGCCGTGCCTGTACCCGAATAGGTGACGCCGCTGCCGACCTTGACGCTGTAGAGAATCGTATTGAGTGGAGCCGTGGTCAGGTCGATGGTATAGCTGTCGACCAGGACCGGGGGTAAGGAGATAGTGAAGCTCTGGGTAACCTGCGCGGCGGGATTGTCGGAGGCGTCACCCGCCTGGCCGGCAGTGACGGTGCAGGTTCCGGCAGCCACGAACGTCACTGTGCCATCGGCGAAGGTGCAGGTGCTGGGGGTGCTGGTGCCGAAGGTGACGCTCAGTCCTGAAGTGGCCGTGGCCGTAGGGGTGTAAGAGCTACCTACGGTCGCGTTGGTTGGTGCAGTACTAATGAAGCTTGATCGTCTGGCCCTGTTTAGGTTTCTGGATGATGGCGAGACTATGGTTACCGCCTGCAGCAACCCCAATGTACTTCGAGCCTTCAGGAAGGGACATTGGTTTGACCATTCCTGTTATAGCCCTAATTTCGTATGCACACATTTCTGTACTGACTTCCCAAAACAGTAGGTCTCTATCAGGTCAGCAAGCACCTTGTGTAAGAGTTCTGTGCTTGCCAAGCCGCTACTGTCATGAAGGGGAGACATGAATCGTCAAAATCTTTACGGCTTTACGCTCATCGAAATGCTTATGGTTTTATCGATAATGAGCATTCTTATAGCGCTCGGCGCATTTCAAGTCCGACCCCCATCCGCGCTTTTGCTCGCTAAAAGCCTTAAGGCGCAGCTCGTTCAGGCAAGGATCGAAGCCATCAAGCGTAATCGACCGGTGTCGGTCCTATGGAATAACACGACTCTGAGCTTCACTACGCTCACCATGTCGAACGAGGACTCCACCGTCTTGCCTTGCAGCACGACTGGAACCACAACTTTGAACTCACAGCGTGTTTCAGAGTATCCCCGGGCCCAGGCAAGTAACGTCTTTACGTCTTCGGTCACGGCAAACGCGGTTGTCTGGTACCCGAACGGTTTGCCGCGCTTCTGTAACGGCGCGAACCTTCCGACTACCAACTCCACTGTCAGATTAAGTGACGTACGCCACACGCTTTATATCCGAGTTTCCCCTGCGGGTCGAGTGGAAGTGGCTCGTGCGCCGTAGCAACGGCTTAACCCTACTGGAGCTTTTAATTGCTCTGGCAGTCCTTTCCGTAGGAATTGTGGCTGGCGCCGCCATGCAAACAACGGCTCTCCGCACGACAAACCGTGCAACAGTTTTGCAGCAGGGAGTGAAAATCGCTACCGCTGAACTCGAGATGCAGCGCCAGCTCGCCACACCAGCAAACAAAACTACCTGCCTGAGTGGAGCAAGCGCAGGCTATACGTGCGAGGCAGTGGTGGTGCCACGCAGCGTAAGTGGCACGGCACTAACATGCGCCTCGACTGTCCCCACCGGAAGCAGGGTGGCGTACCGTGTAACCGTAACGATCTCTGGACCTCTAGAATCACAATATTCGCTCACCTCTCTCATTCTCCTCCAGAGTGCGGCATGAACAGGCAAAGCGGGTTCACGATTCTCGAACTCCTTGTTGCGGCCGCCATCATGGCGATCCTCCTGACTTCCCTCGCTGGGATGCTTGGCAGCACGACTAGGGCCTACCAAGCTGAAGACCGTGCTTCTAGCGAGCGACAGGTCAGAGAAAGTGCTCAGCAACAGCTGAAATACGAAATCGCTCTGGCGGGCTACCGGGGAACGCTCAAATCAGACTACGACAACACCGCAACCTCGGTAGGAGCTGCTCCATTCGTGATCACGCCAAATACGACGGGCGGTTCAGATCAAGTGACTATCAAGTACTTCGAGAACCGGGCTTACGGCTCGGGTACGAAAGAAGCCAAAACTGTAACTTTCTCGGTCAACACCCAAACCAATACTCTGGTTCGAACACAAGGCAGTTCAGTTGAGCCCATCGCGGCGGGAATCAGAAAGCTCAAGGTTGTCCGTTACCTCCTTAAGGGGGCAACTGGAAGCGAAAGTGACTGCGTGTCCGCCTGTGCCGCGACACCCTCGTCAAATACAGTAGGTGTGATTTTAGCCTTGACTTTCATGGATAATTCAGTTCAGCGCATTCCAATCAATTTCCAAAACCCAATCACGTAACGGAGCTGTGGTCATGAAGTCGCAATACGGTATCGCACTCGTCGCCTCCCTCCTCATTATGGTCGTTGTGATGTCGCTAGGCATCGGGAGTTTGAGTCTAGCGATGATGAACGCCAAAATCGCCGAGAACGTACAGGCGAGTTCGCAAGCCACTACGGCTGCAGAGTCTGGTCTGAACGCGTCGATCCTCGTCCTGAGTAAGCAGTACGACAGCAGTACGGATAAAAAGTTTCCTCAGAGCTTCACGGTTCCTCAGATTAATGGTGCGGCGGCGTTCGCGA
>JBMDWS010000107.1:0-22096 GCA_048594695.1 Truepera sp.
CTTCGGAAAGAATCACACTGGCGATATTGAACGAGGCGATAACGATGAGGGGCGCGAGAATATTGGGGAGGATACTTTTGAAGAGGATGCGCCCTGTCGTTGCGCCGAGCGCCCGGGCAGCCTCCACATATTCCTTTTCCCGCTGGGAAATCGTCTGTGCCCGGGCAATGCGGGCGTAGGTTACCCACTGCCCGATGCCTAGAATCAATACGAGGTTAAAGACACCCGGACCGAGCACGACCAGAAACATGATGGCTAGCAAGATAAATGGGAAAGCGAGCTGAATGTCGCCAATACGCATGATGATGCTGTCGACGCGCCCCCCGAAGTATCCGGCCATGATGCCTAGCGCCACGCCCATCGAACCGCCGATGGCGACAGCGATAAATCCTACAAGTAGAGATACCCGCGCCCCGTAGATGACTCTCGAGAGAACGTCGCGTCCAAGCGAATCCGTACCGAGGATGAATTCGACCTCGCCGCTGCGTTCGGCCTCGAAGGGCGGTTGAAGCCGGGCGATGATGTCCTGACGATTGGGATCTTTGGGGGCGACGCTCGGGCCGATAACGGCGGCGAGCGCGACGATCAGCAAGATAAAAAGAGCCAGAAGGGGCCACTTGGCGCGCAGTAGACTGCGCCAGGCCCGCCGCAGCACCGTAGACCCGCCCTGTCTGACTGTCGGCCCTCCCGGCGTCGCAACAGCGATACCTTCCGCCTGGACCGGTGCAAGATTCGGATCCTGCGGCATCAGCCCAACCTCACGCGAGGATCGAGGCGAGCATAAAGAACGTCGACAAGAAGGTTAAGGCCGACGAACATGAGCGAAAACAAGATGACGGCGGCCTGAACCAGCGGAATATCGCGCTGGTTGATCGCATTGAAGACAAGACGGCCCACGCCTGGCCAAGAAAAGATGGTTTCGACAACCACGACGCCCGAAAGCAAAAAACCAAACTCGAGGCCCAGCATCGTAACGACCGGCATCCAGGCATTCCTGAGTGCGTGGCGGATGACCACGCCAAATGGCTTCAGGCCCTTGGCCCGGGCGGTGCGGACATAATCCTGCGAGAGGGTCTCGAGCATCGACGAGCGCACCAGTCTGGCATTGCGCGAGAGGGAAAATAGGGATATCGATACGGCTGGCATCACGAGATAGGGAAGAGCGCGGGGAAAGTTCTCCCAGGCTGTCCTGAAGTCTCCTTCAAAGAGAGGTTGCAAAAAAGGAATGTGGCCCGAAATCGGTAGCCACCCCAGCCCGAGGCCCACGAACAAGATGAGCATGATTCCCAGCCAGAAGCTGGGAATCGATTGTCCGAACATTGCCACCATCATGATCGATCCATCGACCGAGGTGCCGCGTTTGAGGGATGAGATGATGCCGAGCGGGATCGACAGGGCGGTCGCGATCAGCATGGCAAATAGCGTCAGCTCGATCGTGGCAGGAAAGCGCTCGAGCACCACCTCGAGCGCGGGCGTGCGGTAAGAAAGCGAGTTACCGAGATCGCCCTGCACCAGGCCGCCCAGAAACGTCAGATACTGCTCGTAGAGAGGGCGGTCGAACCCGAGCGCCGCCCGGGTTGCCGCAATCTCCTCGGCGCTGGCGCGCTCGCTGACGTAGAGATAGGTCGGGTCGCCACCCATGTGCAGCGCCAGAAAGGTGATCAGGGTGACCCCCAGAATGACGCCGAGGGACTCCAGCACCCTTTTGATGATGTATGACCACATGTGCAGCTCCTAACCGTGCGAGGCTTAGGCCTCGCGAAACGTTACGTTACTTGAGGCTAGCTTCGAGCACGGCGATGCGTCCGTCGCGCCGGGCTTCCCAGGAAATGCGCTCGCTGACGCCGTAGAAGTTGGGTTGGAAGTAGAGCGTCAACCAGGGCGGATCGTTGTAGAACGTTTCCAGCATGCCGTCGATGATCTCGCGCTGCGCCGCCTCGTCACGGGTCTCCGCGAGGCGATCCCAGCCGCTAAACCAGTCGGGGTTGGCCCATTCGGTGTAGTTCGTGGCGCCGTCGGGCGTGCGGATGTCGGCCATGTCGTAGAGCGCACTCCAAGTCGCGCCGCCCGAGCCGATCACAAAAAGAGGTCCTGCCTCGTGCGCGATGAGGTTCGGAACGAACACGGCTGAGAAGTCCTGCAACTCGACATTGGTTTCGACACCGATGTCGGTGAGGTACTGCCCGACCGCCAGAGCCGTGTCGGTGTAAGCGCGGCCACTGGGGACTTGAAGGGTAAGCGAGAAGCGCACGCCGTCGTCGCCACGCGGGTAGCCCGCCTCGTCGAGGAGCTGTTCAGCCATCTCCGGGTCGTAGGGGTAGGGCTCGAGGTTGGGATTGTCGTTGGGTGGATTGACCATGCCCGTCGCCCGTTCGCACGAGGTCGCCAGAAGCGTTTCGCAGATGGTCGGCACGTCGACGGCGTACTGCAGGGCGACCCGCACAGCGGTCTCCTGAATGGCCGCTGCCCCGTCACCGCTGTCTGCAAAAGCGTCGCCTAGGTTGAAGCCGACGTAGACGCGCTGGGTACCCTGGACGCTCTGCACGCTGGCGCTCCCGCTGCCGTCAATCGTCTCGAGCTGATCGGGCTCGATGGCGTCGGCGATGTCGACGTTTCCGGCGATGAGTTCGGCGGCGCGGGTCGACGCTTCGGGGATCACACGCCAGATGAGCGTGTCGAAGCTCGCCTCGCGCAGCGTAAAGTCGGGATTCTTTTGCAAGATAAGCCGATCGTCACGAATCCACTCCGTGAAACCGTAAGGCCCCGAACCGACAGGGTTGACGGCGGCTTCCTCGAGGCTCATCGCTTCGTAAGCGTCTTTGCAGTGAATATAGACTTCCGCCAAGAGTCCAGGGGCGATAGCGTTATAGCTGTCGGTCAACACTGTCACGGTTCGGTCGTCGTCGACCCGTACACCTTCATAGCCGAGCGAATCGAAGATGAACCCCGGCGTGTTGCCGGTAAAGGCGTTCTCGGGATCGGCGGCGCGCTCGAACGTGTACGCCACGTCCTCGGCGGTCAGCGCCTCGCCGTCTTGACAGGTCAGGCCGTCTTGAAGGGTGAACGAGATCTCGGTGCCGCTTTCGGAAACCGTGTAGCTTTCGGCCAGATAAGGAACGATCTCGCCTTCGGGAGTGATCTCTAGTAGCGTGCCCCAGAGGTGCCGAGCGATATTGGCAGACGCGATCGATGAGAGGCTGGCTGGGTCCAGAGAGCTCGAGTCCGAACTCTGGGCCACGACCAGCGTCGTGTCATCGGGAGCCTGGGCTAATGCCACGGGCAAGGAGGCGAGCGCGAGGGTAAAGAGGCGTTTCAACATAGAGTCTCCCAACAAAAAAGCGTAGGAAAAATGGGGATGGGTTTCGGCCCATCCCCAAGAGAAAAGCTCAGTTCGAGGCCAGGGCAGCGTTCGTCACGTCGATGTGCTCGTCGCGGCGGGGTTCCCAGGAGAGTCGGTTCGAGACGCCGTAGAAGTCGGGCTGGAAGTACATCATCAGCCAGGGCGGGTCGTTGTAGAAGATTTCCAGCATCTCGTTGATGATGGTGCGCTGCTCTTCTTCGCTGCTTGCCTGAGCGAGGCGCTCCCAGCCGCTAAACCACTCGGGGTTTTGCCACTCGGTGTAGTTGGTGCCCGATTCCGGGGTCGCGAGGTCGGTCATGTCGTAGAGGGCGCTCCAGAGGCCACCCCCCGAGCCGAGCAAAAAGAGCGGTCCAGCGTCGTGTTCGCGGATGAGAGGAACATAGACCGAGGCGAAGTCCATCGGCTCGACGGTCGTTTCGACGCCGATATCGGTGAGGTACTGTCCAACGGCGAGCGCCACGTTGGCGTCGTTCAGGTAGCGCCCATTGGGGGACTGCAGGGTAAGCGAGAAGCGCACGCCGTCGTCGCCACGCGGGTAGCCCGCCTCGTCGAGGAGCTGTTCAGCCATCTCCGGGTCGTAGGGGTAGGGCTCGAGGTTGGGATTGTCGTTGGGTGGGTTGACCAAGCCGTTGGCGCGTTCGCAGGCCGTGCCGAGGAGCGTTTCGCAGATGGTCGGCACGTCGACGGCGTACTGCAGAGCGACCCGCACGGCGGTTTCCTGAATAGCGGCGCCGCCCTCGCTCGCTTCAGCGAATTCGGGTTTGAAGTTGAACCCGACGTAGATGCGCCGCGTACCCGAAACGGGAATCACACTCGCACCACCCGAGCCGTTAATGGCTTCTTGCTGGTCGGGTGACACCCCGGCGACAATATCGACGTTGCCAGCGATAAGCTCAGCCGAGCGCGTCGACGCTTCGGGAATGGCCCGCCAGACGAGCGTCTGGAACGTCGAGTCGACTAGCGTGAAGTCTTCGACCTTCTCGAGGACGACACGGTCGTCGCGGATCCATTCGACAAAACGGTATGGGCCTGAACCGATTGGGTTTGTCGACGCTTCGTCGAGACTCATCGCCTCGTAGGAGTCTTTGCAGTGGATATAGACCTCTGCCAGAAGTCCTGGTGCGATGGCGTTGGGTTGGTTCATCACGATCGTCGCGGTCAGCTCATCGTCGGCGCGAGCATCCTGATAGCCGATCGAAGTCAGAATGAACCCTGGCGTATTGCCGGTAAAGGCGTTCTCGGGATCGGCGGCGCGCTCGAACGTGTACGCCACGTCCTCGGCGGTCAGCGCCTCGCCGTCTTGACAGGTCAGGCCCTCGCGCAGCGTGAACGAGATTTCGGTGCCGTCCTCGGAGACTTCGTAGCTCTCGGCCAGATAGGGCGTGATTTCACCTTCGGGGGTGATTTCCAAAAGGGTGCCCCAGAGGTGGTCGGCAATGTTGGCTGACGCCCGGTCACCGATTTCAGCGGGGTCGAAAGTGGTGGCGTCGGTGGTCTGAGCGATCACAAGTGTGGTGTCGTCCGGCATTTGGGCAGCAGCCAGGCCGAAGAGACCTAGGAGCGGCAAGGCGAGCAGGGTACGGCGTATCGTCATGGGCGGTTCCTCCAAAGAAGCGAGACTAAAACAGCGCGGCGAAGGGACAAAAGAGCGCTCAGCTCATAAGGCCCTCCCCCTGCGTCAAGCTCACGCGTTGTCCGGATGCGCTCGAGCGGATACACGCTTCAACGAGCCTCAGCGAGCGGAGATGGTCGCGGGCACTGCACTCGAGCGGGGTATTTTCTAGAAGCGTTTTGGAAAACGCCTCCAGCACCCCTTCCGTGTCGGTGATCCAGGTTTCGTGCGGGGGCAGCGGCAGGCTCGTAAGGTCGGCATCGTCGCGCCGCGCATAAGAGAGGCTGCCGAACTGCTCGCGCTGCAGCGCGACACCCCCCTCGGCGTCGGTGCGCCATTCGAAATGGGGAACGCACCAGGAGCTTTGCCAGCTCCCTTGATAGCTGACCTCGAGACCCCCCTCGAGCGTGATGATCGCGAAGACGTTGGTGTCTCCTGCGTACATGCTCCAGGCCGGATTGGTCGTGCGGCAAAATACGCTCTCGGCCTCGCGTCCGTACACGAAACGTAGCAGGTCGAGGTGATGTACCGACTGCTCCCAGAGCATGGGGTGGCGCATTGTCAGGGGATACTTGTTGAGGTGCGGCGCGTGACCATCGCGGAAGCGTTCGTAGGTGAACCGTGCAGTTTCGGGATCGCCCAGAGGCCCCTCGGCGAAGAGAGCCTTGAGGGCGCGGGTTACGGCGAGGTAGCGAAAGTTGAGACCGACCATTAGAGGTATGCCCGCCGCCTCGGCCATCTCTGTATAGCGCTGAGCGGTTTCGAGGTCGAGTGCCAGCGGCTTTTCAACCAGCAGGGGCAGGCCGTAGCGACAGGCCAGCTCGAGGTCGGTGTCGCGCGTACCGGGTGGTGTGGCCAGAACCAGCGCGTCGGCACGCACCGTTTTCAGGGCTTGCTCGAGGCTAACGAACGTTGGCACGCCGGGCGACACCGATTCGGCCCAGGCTCGAGCCTCGGGGAGAGGGTCGCAAAAGGCGACGGCTTCACAAACGCCCGAGCGCCTTATGACTTCGTGCCAGTAACGCCCGCGAGGTCCGAGTCCGGCCAGAATGAGACGGAGCGTGCTCATACCGGAAGCCTTTCGTGAACGAGTTCTCGCAGGCCCTCGTCCAGAGACGTCCAGGAGGTCAACCCCAGCCTGCTCGTCACGCGCGACTCGAGGGGCGGACGCACCGCAGAGAGTGCCGCGTCCGGGCGAAGTGCGACGCGCGTCCCGGGCAAAAATCGGCGCAGCTTTTCGGCAAGCTCGTAGTCGGTGACAGTCTCTGGGGCGCACAGGTGCGTGACGTCCGGGGGTACGGGATGCTCCAGGAGCTTGGCGATGCCGATGGCCAGATCTCCGACCCAGGTCCACTCCCGCCGGGCCTCGGGCGCCGCAAGGGTCAGCGTTTTTTGGTCGTGGCCTTCTGAAAGCAGCCGGGCGACGAGGCTTGTCCGGGGGCGCGTTCGTCTCGACCTTTCATGGGAGCCGTAGAGATTGCCTAGGCGCACGCTCACAGCGTCGAGTTCCCCTGACCTGCGCAAACTTTGAGCCGCTGTTTCACCGATACGTTTGGCGGCTGCGTAGAGACCGAGCGCGGCAGGATGGGCGCTTTCATCGAGTGGCGCAGGCTGCTCGCTGCCAAATACTCCCGCCGAACTCAGGAGGACGAAGCGGCTGGCCCTGGCTTGTGCGGCAACCTGAAAGGCTGCCAGGGTCAGACCGACGTTTTCTTCCAGAGCCGTGATCGCGCTGACGCCCATTTCGTTGGGGTCGGCAGTGACTGCCGCGCCATGAACCACGAAATCTACGTCACCGACCCTTCTGCCCAGGTCGCGCACATCACCGGTCAACCGCTCGATTGTGCCCAGGCGTGCCTCTGCTTCACTGTCGAATGCCCGGTCGCTGGCGACGACGTCGTAGCCAAGCTCAGCAAGGCCGCAGGAAAGGTGGCTACCGACGAAGCCCCCGGCACCTGTTACGAGGACGCGGCTCAACGGTTTTCCTCGATCAGGTCGAGGCTCAGATCGGCAGCTGACGACACATGCCGTTCGATGTATACCTGAGCTGCCGCAAGATCCCGGTTTTTCAGCGCTGCGACAATAGGGAAGTGGTTGAGTGCGACTTCCATAAGGTTTTGGTTCTGCCGGTTTCTCAGCGCCATGATCTGCCGGACGCGCAGCGAGACCGTCGTCCAGACCGACATCAGCAGGGCGTGATCGGCAAGGGCGATGAGGGTCTTGTGAAAGTGTTCGTCTTCGAGGTTTAGACCCGCTATGTCGCCCGCCTCGGCGCAAGACTGCATGACCTGACAGCTGGCTTCAAGCGTTGTCAGGTCGATCGGAAGGGCGCTGTGTAGAATCCGCGTCACGGCGAACGTCTCGAGCTGCCCGCGCAGGCTATAGGTTTCCTCGATATCGGTGTGCGTGAGAGGCCTCACCCGGGTGCCCTTGTAGGGGATCGTCTCGAGCAGGCCCTCTTCCGAGAGACTCCGAAACGCCTCGCGAACGGGAGCGCGGCTGACGTGGAGTTGCTGCGACAAGCTGATCTCGGTGAGCGCCTGACCAGGACGCAGATCGCCTCGCAGGATGGCTTCCCGTAGCAGGTCGGCGATTCGGCTTCGGAGAGGCAAATTGGCCATCTCACGAAGTTGTACGCCTTCTGGGATTGAGCCTTCTTGCTCGCTCAAGGTCTACCTTTCTGGGGCCGCTACTCGGTTGACTTTTGCTCTCGCGCTACGAATAATGTGCTTAGGTGTCGATTGTCGACAATTTGAACTGATGCATGTACTATATAGACCAGCATATTGACTGTCAAGGTGCGTGCAGGCTGACAAAGCCGGTACGGACAGCAAAAAGCGCAGGCCGGTAGTGCCTGACTCAGAGCTGAGGTGTGCATAGTGTTACGGACAAATGCAACAAAGCTAGTCGAAATGGCGGTAATGGGCCGCGTGAGCCAGCCCACGCTCCGCTATCCCGGCTACATTCCCGACAGCGAGGGCGTTTCGACCGTGCTTCCCGGTATGGCAGGCGTTACCTATAACGTCCGAGTGGGCGCCCCGGCGTTTGGCTGGGCTGCCGACCACGTCGAGCCGGGCGTCTCGGTTGCCCACGGGGACGAAGGGCATGACTTCGCGCTGCACTATCTCAGTTGTATCGGCAACGAAGCGGTTGTCACGAGTGGGCTGGCCCGAGGCGCGAAAGGTGTCGTGACGGGCGAACACGCCCGCATCCTCATCGACTTTCCGGAAGCGGCGGCGTCGCTTTTAAATGTTGGGGATAGCGTCCAGATCCGTGCTTGCGGGAGGGGGCTCGAGCTCACCGACTACCCGCACATCGAACTCAAAAAAATGAGCCCGTGGCTTTTGCAGGCTCTGCGACTAGAAGCCCTAGACACGCGGCGCGTCACATTGCCTGTCGCGATGGAGTTGCCTATAGCCATTATGGGTTCGGGAGCCGAACTCAACAGCGAATACGTCGATCAGGACCTCATGTCGGGTGACCGGGCGCTGATGCATGAACTCGGGATCGACACACTACGACTCGGTGATATCGTCGCTATCCGTCACGCGGACCATCACTTTGGACGCTCGTACCGACAAAATGCGGTCAGCATCGCGCTTTGCATCCACGGTGATTCGGTCATGACCGGGCACGGCCCCGGTATCCTGACGCTGCTAACCTGCGCCGAACCCTGTATCGAATGGACCCTCGACCGAGGGGCAAACCTGGCGGACTACGGTCTGTTGGAGGCTGTATGACGCTCAATGAAGACAAGCTCGTCACCGTTTCTGTTATGGGAATGGTCGCCAGCCCGAGTTTTCCGGGTCTGCCTGCCGAGCCTTATCGGCTTGCTGCCGATGGAACGCCTTTTCTCCTGCCAACCTATGGGGGGGTGGTCTATAACGTGTCGGTAGGCGACGCGGCTTTCGGCTGGCTGGCGGACTGTATCCATCCGGGTGTCAGTATCACTTACCCATCGGATACCGGAAACCGGGGGCTCAACATCTTTGCCTGTGTGGGCAACGAAGCTGTCATCATGACCGGTGAGGCCAAGGGGCACAGGGGCGTCGTGACCGGAAAGTCGGGACGTTTCTCCGAGCAGGTCATTGTTCATTTCCCCCGGTCGGTGCGTGAAGATATAGCCGTTGGCGACGCTATCGTCGTCAAGAGCCGGGGGGTCGGGCTAGCCATCGCCGAGTATCCGAGCGTTCGTTGTAAGAGCCTCTCACCCGAGTTGCTCCGTGCGCTGCAGCCTGTAAGCAGAGGCGACAAACTCGAGGTGCCGGTCGTCGCACGGGCTCCGGCTCACCTTCTGGGGGCCGGAGCTGGACTAACCAGCGAGGGCGGCAGCCTCCACCTTCAGACGACCGACCGAAAGGCCGTCGCCGAGGCGGGACTGGACGACTTGCGGCTAGGTGACCTCGTAGCACTGACTGATTACGATAGCCGCTACCAGCACGGCTACCGGCGCGGCGCGGTGGGTATCGCTGTGGTCGGGCAGACCGACGGTCCACGTGCGGGGTTTGGTCCCGGCCTGACCCTCCTCATGACCGACACGGAAGGGGTGCTCGAGCCCGTCTCGAGGCCAGGCACGAACCTCCAGACGCTCCTCGGGCTCGAGGCCTGAGGGTGAAGGTGCCCCAAGTCAAGGTCGCGCTGGAAGCGCTTCGTTCTTTTACCTACGACGTGTTCAGGGCGCTCGAGCTGAGCGATGAGCAAGCGAGCCTCAGCGCGCACGCCCTCATCTACAGCGAGTTGCGGTTTCATCCTGGGCAAGGGCAGGGTGTCCGCCGGTTGCGCGCTTACCGGGAACGCTTGTCCCAAAACATGATCGACAAGGACGCACCTTTCGAGGTCGTCAAGGAGAGCCCGGCCCTGGCGCTCGTCGACGGACACAACGGGCTGGGCAGCGTTATTGGCCTCAAGGCGATGCGGCTCGCCGTGCAGAAGGCCAAAGTCTGCGGAATCGGCAGCGTGGTCGTTCGGGGGGGCACGCATTACGGATCGTCCGCTGTTCACGCCAGCGACGCCCTGAGCGCAGATTGCCTTGGTCTCGCCTTTACCAATGCCGGGCCGGAAATGGCTGCGTGGGGCGGGGCGACGCCTGTGGTCGGAACGAACCCTTGGGCCATTGCCGCGCCGAGCGATAAGGGCTTTCCGGTCGTGCTCGATATCGCGCTTACGACAGCGGGTAAAGGCATGATGCGCTGGGCCGAGCGGGAAGGCGAAAAGATCCCGCGCGACTGGGCGCTCACGCCTGCCGGGGAGGAAACCGACGACCCAAGTGCCGCCATGCAGGGCGCTCTGTTGGGGATCGGGCAGTATAAGGGTTACGGACTTTCGCTGATGACCGACGCGCTGACTGGCGTGTTGAGCGGCGGGGCTTTTGGAACGGAGCCTTACAGCGATCCGCAAAAGCAGAACGTCTCGCATACCTTTCTGGCTCTCGACATTGCCTGGTTTATGCCGGTAGACGCGTATAAGGCGCGGATGGGGCATTTTATCGACATGATTCGGACGAGCCGTTTGCGACCTGGTGTTCAGGAAGTTCTGGTGCCGGGCGAACTCGAGCACCGGCGCGTCCTCGAGAAAACGGCGTCGGGTGTTCCCCTCGACCGGGATGTTTACGAGGACTTGCAGATGCTGGCTGACGAACTCGGCGTGGCGCCTCTTGTTGGGAGCGCAGTATGAGTGCGCTGACACCCCTGGACGCTGCGTTTTACCAGCGTGCGCGGCGCCGCCTCCAGCGCCGAATCCAGGAGGAAGACCTTAACGGCGCGCTGATTCTCAGTCCGGCCAACGTGATCTACTTGACGGGCTTTCACTACGCTGTAAACGAACGGCCCGTCGGCCTGTATATTCCCCAAGAAGGGGAGCCGGTCCTGTTCGTACCGCGACTCGAGGCGGAAAACGCCCTATCGGCGGGTGTCTCCGATGTGCGGGTTTATGAGGAGTTTCCGGGCACGGAACACCCTGTTCTCTGGATGATCGGGAGCTCGACTGCCCGGTATCTGGCAGTCGATACGCTCGAGGTGCCCACCTATCTCGCAGCGAAGGAACGGGTGGCCTATCTCGAGGTGAATGATCTCGTGATGCCGCTGCGGGTGCTCAAAACCTCCGAGGAGCTGACCCTCATTCGCGCCGCCGCTTCGTTTGCCGATCTATGTCTCGAGCGCATTCTGGAGGCCGCGGGCGACATCATTCGCCGAGGCGGAAGCGAGATCGACATCTTGCACGACGCCGTAGCGTTTGCCAGAGAGAGCCTGAACGCTGCAACAGGACCTGCTTTTGCCCAGACCAAGACGACAGTCGTCGGGACGGTCCATAGCGGCCCCCGCGCCGCGCTGCCCCACGGCTCCACGAGCGACCGTGTGCCGGAGCGCGGTGACACCGTCATCGCGGGGATCGGCGCGTGTGTGGGCGGCTATCACGCCGAAAGCGGGGCGACTTTCACAGTCGGCAAGGCGTCGGAAGCACAGCGCCACTGCATGAACGCGGCTCAGGCTTGTAACGACGCTGCTGTCTCAGCGCTCGTTGTCGGGGCGACGGGTGCTGAAGTGAACACGGCCGCCCTCGACGTTTTACATGGAGAAGGTCTTGGCGACGCGATCCGCCACCGCATCGGGCACGGTATGGGGGTCGAGGGTCATGAAGCCCCCTGGCTCGCGCCGGGTGGGGACGTACTTTGTGCCGCAGGTATGGTCTTCTCCAACGAGCCCGGCATCTATCGCCCCGGCCTTGACGGGTATCGCACGATCAACACGATGATCCTGACGCAGACGGGCGTCGAGATCCCCAGCACTTTTCAGAGTCGTGTGCCGCTAGCAGCGCGCGTTCTCGAACTCTAGTTCCGACCCGGAGGTCTCTATGCCTGAACCCGCAGCCTGGCGCTACCAGAAACTCATCAAGCCGATGATCGACACGCCGACTTTTGAAGGTATTCTGCTGGCCCGTGTCGTCACGTGCGTACAAGATGAGGTCATCGAAGACGGTTTCGTCGAAGTCCGTAGTGGAAAAGTCGCCCGAGTAGGCTCTGTAACCGACCTTACCGCCGAGCAGCGCGAAGGCGCGACCCAACTGCCCGGTAGAACGCTACTGCCCGGACTCATCAATTCTCACGCGCACCTTGCCTGGGACGGCGTTCATGATCTCGCGCGTCAATCGATGGACGATACGCCTGAAATCAGCGCGTACAAGGCAGCAGGCAACATGCTCAAGAGCTTGCGGGCGGGCGTCACGCTGGTGCGCGACCTGGGGATGAACCGTTCGAACATCTTCAGCAAGCAGGCTGTCGAGCAGGGTATCTTTCCTGGCCCGCGCCTTCTCATCACTGGGGAAAGCATCATCCAGACGGGCGGGCACACCTACTGGTGCTGCCGAGAGGCGAGCGGCGCCGACGAGATGCGCCGCGCAGTTCGTGATCAGGTCAAAAACGGTGCGGACCTCATCAAGATCATGGCCTGCCACGACACCCTCGAGTTTACCGACGACGAACTTCACGCGGTCATCGACGAATCCCACCGCAACGGTCTACCGATCACGGCTCACGCTACTTTCGACGCCTGCATCCGCCGCGTGGCCGAGTTCGGTGTGGACTGTGTCGAGCACGGCGGCAGCATGTCGGACGAAACGATCGACCTGCTGCTTGAAAAGCGCATCCCGATTGTCACGACTTTCGCGCCGCTGGTCATGCAGAGCCAGCCGGAGATCGCCCGCACCTTCAATATTCCCGAATGGAAAATCGAGGAGCGGCAACGGGCGGTCGCTGACAAGAGCCGCTACACGGGGCTGGTCAAGGCGGCGCAAAGAGGCGTCCCCATTGTCTTTGGGACCGATGCCGGGAGCCCGGCAGTGGGCCACGAAGTGGTTGCGCCCGAGCTCGAGTTCATGGTCAAGGTTGGCGTCGTCAAGGACAACCTCGCGGCGCTGCGGAGCGCGACCATAGAGGCGGCGAAGCTGAGCAAGCTGGACGCCAAGCTTGGGACGCTCGAGGCGGGCAAAGAAGCCGACCTTATCGCTGTCGAGGGCAAGCCGGACGAGGACTTGCGGGCGCTCGAGCGGGTCGAGATGACTTTCGTTGCGGGAAGGCGGCTGGTCTAGGATGAGCATTCTGGGACGTAGCGTCGCAAGGCGCATTGTCGAGGAAGACGTTTCTTTTCGGACGAAAATGCTGGAGATCGCTGCCGGACTCGACGACGTGATCGCCATGGGCAGGGGCGACCCCGATTTTCATACGCCGCCCCACATCGTCGAGGCAGCCAAGCGTGCTATCGACCGAAACGAGCACCACTACACCCATCCTGCGGGTCTACCGGCGCTCCGCGAAGCCATTGCCGACACGTTAGCGCGTGAAAACGCGCTCAGCTACACGCCGGACGAGATCATCGTGACGGCGGGTGTGCAGGAATCGATCATGCTCTGCCTGCTTGGGCTCGTCGATCCCGGCGACGAGGTGCTTATTACCTCACCGCGCTTCACGACGTATGACACCGCCGTGCAGCTCTGCGGCGGCGTGCCGGTCCCGGTTCCCACCTTTGAGCAGGACGATTTTGCGCTTCTACCAGCCCAGATCGAAGCGCGTCTCACACCAAAGAGCAAGGTTCTGGTGCTCGTTTCACCCAATAATCCGACGGGCGCGGTCACACCGCCCGCAGTTATCCGCGAGATCGCAGCGCTCGCCCAAAAGCACGACCTCATCGTCATCAGCGACGAGATCTACGCCAAGCTTATCTACGAGGGCGCCGAGCACCTCTCGATCGGGTCGCTTTTGGGTATGAAAGACCGGACCATCACGCTAAACGGCTTTTCCAAAAGTTACGCCATGACGGGCTGGCGGGTCGGCTACTTGGCGGCTCCGGCGGACTTCGTGCGGGTGCTGACTGAACCGCGCCACACCCTGTCGATCAATACCACGACGCCAAGCCAGTTCGCTGCGCTCGCGGCGCTAACCGGGCCGCAGGACGCTGTCGCTGCGATGCTCGCCGAGTACGGCGAGCGCCGGGCCTACCTGATGCGGACGCTCAAGGAGATGGGTCTCTCCTACGGTTTTCCGGGGGGCGCTTTTTATATCTACACCAATATCGGTTCGACAGGTATGAAAGCCCCGGCCTTTTGCGAGACCTTGCTGCGAGAAGGCCGCGTTCTGCTCTTTCCCGGCAGCATGTTCGGGGACGAGGACGACATCTACGTGCGTATCAGCTACCTTCAGCCTCTTTCCCGCATCGAGGAGGCCGTCGAGCGGATGGCTGGGGTCATCGCGGCGCAGGGTGTGAAGGCATGACTCAAGAGAAGTTCGTCGGTATCCAGATAAGTCCGATTTCTTTTATCGATGAGGGTGTCGAGGAGGTGCTCGACACCCTGCAAGCGCGGGTCGGCGTCAACGTTCTGATGATCGGTACCGTGTCCTGGCTCGGTCTCAAGTCAGGACGGAGCATCTCGCACGCGCTCGACGGCTGGCCCGATCACGGCGTTCCTGAACCTTTCGCTATGAAAGGCGGCGCGTACTTCGAGCCGAACCCAGCCTATTACGGCAAGACGCTCATCAAGGACTACAAGGCCAAAGACGAGGAGATGGCGGGCCGGGACATCTTGAAGATGGTCGTTCCAGAAGCGCGAAAGCGCGGCATGAAGGTCTTTATCGAACTGATGGAGCCTTTTTTCAAGTATGCGGGGCACGGTTCGGTCAATACTGTCGAAATCCCTAACCTGGCGCAGTGTCTCGAGGTCGACATGTTCGGGCGAATCGGCAGCGAGCCGAGTACCAGCAACCCCGATTACCGGAACTGGATCCATTCGATGATCGAGGACCAGGTACGCAACTACGACCTCGACGGCGTGATGTGGTGTAACGAGCGTCGAAGTCCGCTGGATCAGCTCATCGCCGGTCAGGCTCCCGGCGACTTCAGCGAGGGTGCGCGGCGCGAGGCTTTAGAGCGCGGGATCGACGTCGAGCGCGTGCGGGGCGCGTTCAGGGACGTTTACGCCTACTTCCAGAAAGCCAGGGCCGGTGAAGCTTTCGTAGACGGTGCGTTGATCGAGTTCTTGCGCGTCTTGCTCGCCAATCCCGAGGTGCTCATCTGGGAACGCTTCTGGCTCGAGCGCAATAAAGACCTCGACCGCGAACTCTACGGGCTCGTCAAGTGGTGCAACCCGAACCTGTCTTTCGGTCTCAACGTCTGGAACCGCAACCATTTCAACCCTATCCGCAAGGCGCAGTGGCCCTGGGAAGAGCAGACCCTCTACGCCGACTGGGTCAAACCCATCACCTATCAACATCAGTCGGGCCTCGTCTACGCGCAGGAGATGGGCGACTTTCATAAGACCATCCTCCGCGACTTTACGCCGGAAGAGCTGACGCCTGTCATGTACAAGCTTTTAGGTCTCGAGGAAGCGCCCTGGAACGAACTCGTGCAAACGGGTATGGACCCGGACACCTACGTAAAGGGGCAGTGTGAGGACGCGGTGCGCGGTGTGAACGGTAAAGCGAAAGTCTATATGGGGATCGGTGTCGACGCGCCCCGGACACGAGAAGATCAAGCCCGCTGCACGCCCGATATCGTCCGGCGCAGCGTGCTGGCGACTTATCAGGCCGGGGGGGACGGGGTCGTATTTGCACCCAACTACGCCTCGATGAACCTTACGAACTTAGACGGTGCGGCCCAGGCGCTCGCCGAACTCGGGATCCACTAAGCGCCATGTTCGACACACTGATTCGCGGGGCCGTCGTTGTGACGCCCGCCGTGACCCGACCCTTCGACGTCGCCCTGCAGGGGGGCAGGGTCGTGGCGCTGCTCGAGCCAGGTACGCCCGCCGAAGCAGAAAAAACGATCCACGCCGAAGGCAAGCACCTGCTTCCCGGCGCTATCGACATTCACTTCCATGTACGCGCCCCGGCCCATCCCAAACGTGGGACGGTCGCTAGCGAAACGCGGGCGGCAGCGGCGGGCGGGGTGACGACCATCTTCGAGATGCCCATTTCCAAGCCGTGCTGCGCCACGCCCGAAATTGTTCGCAGCCGCCGGGACCTTTTCGCGAGCGAGGCGTACGTCAACTTTGCGCTCTACGGTGCACCCGGCACGCTCAAAGCAGATGACGTCCGGGGCATGGTCGAAGAAGGCGTGATCGGTTTCAAGATTTTCATGACCGAAGCGCCGCAAGGGCGCGACGACGAGTTCGTCGGTCTCTCCCTCCCAGGCGAGGGTGAGCAGTACGAAGTCCTGCGACTTGTCGCCGAAACCGGCAAGGTGCTGGTCGTTCACGCGGAGAGTAACGAACTCCTGACCCACTTTTCCGATAAGGTCAAAGCAACGGGCCGGAACGATCCTGAGACGCACGGCGAGTCGCGCCCACCTGTTGTCGAGGCGGTTGCCATCGCAAAACTGCTAACGATGAACCGGGAACTCGGGGCGAAGGTCCATATCGCCCACGTCACCTGCGAGGCGGCCACCGAGACGCTACGGCTCTATCAGAAAAGCGGCATGGACGTGACGGGGGAGACCTGTCCGCAGTATTTGCTCTTCAGCGAAGACGACCTCGCCCGCGTCGGGTCTTACGCTAAGATCAACCCGCCGCTGCGCAAGCCAGCGGACCAGGCGGCTCTGTGGCGGGCGCTGGAAGACGGGACGCTGATGGCCGTGACGACCGATCACAGCCCGTTTACGCCAGCTGAAAAGGAACGGGCCAGGACCGATATCTGGGCGGCGCCCCCAGGGGCACCGGGTGTCGAGGAGCTGGTCTTGGGCATGCTCGAGGCGGTTCATCAGGGCCGTGTGACGCTCGAGCAAGCAGTTCAGCTCCTCAGCAGCAACGGGGCCAAGCGCTTTGGACTCTATCCCCGTAAGGGCGCTATCGAGGTCGGCGCCGACGCCGACCTCGTGATCGTCGATCTGAACGCGACAACTACTATTCATAAGGAAACGCTGCAGACCGAGGCCCGGCTTTGTGACCTGCTTTACGACGGGATGACGTTCGCCGGACGGATTGTTACAACGTTCGTAGGGGGCAAAGTGGTTTATCACGAGGGTGCAGTCGTAGGTCAAAAGGGAGACGGCGTGTTCGTCAGGGCGCGGGCCGAGACCCTTCAGGAGGTTCAGCTGTGAACAGATTTTCCGGGGTCTATACCATTATGCCGACCCCTTTCAGAGATAACGGCTCGCTGGATGTGGAGAGCCTGGAAAGGCTCACCGATTTTCTGGTCGGCTTGGGCGTCGACGGACTGGTTGTCCTGGGGGTCATGGGCGAAGCGCCCAAGCTCTCGCAGCGTGAGCAGGACGAGGTGATCAAAGCGACGGTCAAGGCAGCTGCCGGGCGCGTTCCAGTCTTCGCCGGGAGCGGCGCGGATGGGACGGACCTTGCGGTCGAGCGGAGTCTGAACGCGCTGTCTCTCGGCGCGGCAGGGCTCTTGGTGGCCCCGCCGCCCGTGCAGAACGACGCGGTCATTTTCGAGTACTATCGCCGCATCGATGAAGCCGTAGACGGCCTCATCATCCTGCACGACTATCCGGCCGCGACGGGTATCACATTGAGCCCGGCGCTCGTAGCAAAGCTACACGACGAACTCGACCACGTCGGGGTCATCAAGCTCGAGGAAACCCCGAGCGCACCCAAAGTGAGCGCCCTTCGCAAGCTCGGTTCCGATATCAGCATCGTGGGCGGGCTGGGCGGCATGTTCTTTTTAGAGGAGCTGGAGCGTGGGTCGGACGGCATGATGACCGGCTTTTCCTATCCGGAAGTTCTGGTAGATATCTACAAAGCCTATGTTTCAGGAGACAAGGCAAAAGCCGCTGACGTCTTTTACCGTGCTTGCCCGGTCCTGCGCTACGAGTTTCAGCCGGGGATTGGCTTGGCTCTGCGCAAAGAGGTGTACCGTCAGCGCGGCGCGATTGCGAGCGCGTTTGTGCGGCACCCCGGCGCGCAGATCGACGCGCAGCTTAAGCTCGAGCTCGGGGGCGCACTACGGGCCAGCGGTCTGGGTCAAACGGAGGTCGGGGCATGAATCTGGGGCTTAGTGGAAAACTCGCGCTAGTTACAGCAGCAACCGGAGGGTTGGGTTTCGCCACAGCCAAGGCGCTCGCAGCAGAAGGAGCCCGTGTGGTGATCTGTGGTCGGGACGAGGGGCGGGTTCGGGCAGCTGTCGAAAAGCTGGAGAGCAGAGAAGCCAGCGGTTTTGTCGCCGATGTGGGCAGGCCAGAGGATTTAGAGCGGCTATTCGCGGACGTAGAGAAGGCGCTGGGCGGCCTCGACATTCTGGTGTCGAACGCGGGCGGGCCACCGAGCGGAGGGTTTGGAAGTCTCGATGAGACCAAGTGGGATCAGGCTTATGCCCTCACGCTCCAGAGCGTTGTGAGGAGTGTGCGCCTGGCGCTGCCGCTCATGCGGGAACGCGGAGGCGGGCGCATCCTGACGATCGTGAGCTCGAGCGTCAAGCGCCCGCTGCCCAACCTGCTCCTCTCGAACGTCTTTCGTCCCGCCGTTCAGGGGCTCTGCAAGTCGTTGTCTGTAGAGCTGGCGAGCGAAAACATCCAGGTCAATTGCCTGGCACCAGGCAGGATCGAGACGGAGCGCGTCGATGAACTCGACAGGGCGCTCGCCGACAGGCAGGGCAAGACGTTCGAGGAGGTGCGCAGCGCGTCCCTGGGCAGTATCCCGATGGGACGCTTGGGCGAGCCTGACGAATTCGGGCGCGTGGCTGCGTTTCTCTGCTCGGATACCGCTCGTTATATGACCGGCAGCACCGTGTTCGTCGACGGCGGCTCAGTCACCTGTCTCTGATGCGGCTCACGGATCTCAACTGGCAACAGGTCGAGGCGTATCTCGGAGCCGAAGACAGAGTCGTCGTGCCTCTTGGGAGTACCGAGCAGCACGCGGGCCTGAGTCTCGGCGTCGATACGATCCTGGCCGAGCGCATCGCTTTGGAAGCTGCCGAGCCGGAAGGCGTACTGGTCTTCCCGGCCCTGCCCTACGGCGTCGCACCCTATTTCGCCGCGTTTCCCGGAACGGTCACCTTAAGGCTCCAAACGTATTACGCGGTGATCGAAGACCTGCTGATGAGCCTCGAGCGCACCGGTTTTCGGCGTGTTCTTTTCATCAACGGGCACGGCGGCAACAGTTCGGCTGCGGCTTTCGCCCAGGAATGGTGTGTCATGCACCCCGAAATGCAGGTCAAGGTTCATAACTGGTGGCGTGCTCCCCGAACCTGGGCGGCGGTGCAGGCTATCGATGAAAAAGCCTCGCACGCGTCGTGGATGGAGAACTTCCCCTGGACGCGCCTGCAGGGCGTCACGTCCCTAGAAACCCCCAAGTCGATGGTTGATTACAGCCGGCTCGAGCTGCTCGCCCCTGATGAAGCGCGGGCCTACTTGGGGGACGGGTCGTTCGGGGGCGCGTACGAAAAACCGGACGACGTGATGCTGGAGCTATGGCGGGTAGGGGTCGAGGAGGCTCGAGCGGTGCTCCGGGCTCCGTGGCGCTAGGTGGACATTACCTTTGAAGATCGGGTGGTCATTGTCACGGGTGCCGGACATGGAATCGGGCGGGCTATCACGAGGGCTTTCGCCGATAGGGGAGCGCGCGTCTGGGCCTGTGACGTTTTGGAAGAAGCTCTCACCGAGACGAAAGATCAGCTTAGGGGCAGGATCGAGACTGCCGTTTTCGACGTACGCGATGAAAAAGCTGTCGCGGCCTTCGTCTCGACTGTCGAGACACGCGAAGGTCGCATCGACGTGCTGGTCAACAACGCGGGTGGTGTTCAGGGTCAGGCGGGTGTGCCTGTCGAAACCGTTGCCAGCGACGCGTGGAGAGCGATTTTCGAAGTCAATCTGGACGCTGCTTTTTACTTTGCCCGTGCTGCTGCGCCCGTCATGAAGCGTGCGCGCTACGGGCGCATCGTGATGATCTCGAGTGGAGCGGGTCTCGGCGTCAGCCTTACAGGTATTCAGGCCTACGCCTCGGCTAAAGCTGGCCAGATCGGCTTGACCCGGCAGCTCGCCCATGAGCTGGGGCCGTGGAATATTACCGTGAATGCGGT
This sequence comes from Truepera sp., assembly GCA_048594695.1. GTDB lineage: Bacteria > Deinococcota > Deinococci > Deinococcales > Trueperaceae > Truepera. The sequence goes on from JBMDWS010000107.1 coordinate 19,981, forward strand.
GGCACCGGGATTTGTACTATCCAATCCGTCCACGCATCGACAGTGGGACGCCTACGGCGACGAGGGGCAACGCGCACTTGTAAATGGTATTGCGCTCAGGCGGCTGGGGGAGCCTGAGGATATTGCAAACACCGTTTTATTTTTCGCCTCGCCGCTGGCTTCATGGATTACAGGCGAGGTCTTGAGAGTCGATGGCGGGCGCTAGGAAGCTGCAGTCAAGGGTAGACCGCTCTGCACGACGAAATCCGCTGACGATAGAATATGGCCGCGGACGAGAGAAGCTGCCCAAGCCTGGTCCTTGGCCTCGAGCGCCTCGACGATAGGTAGATGGTTGAAGAATATTTCGGTGGTATCGACGAACTGAAGGTTGCTTAGCGCCATGATTTGCCGCACGCGCATCGAGAGGTCGTTCCAGGCATTATAGAGAAGGCCGTGTCGCGCCAGTTTGATCAGCGTACGGTGAAAGGTCTCGTCGGCTTCTAAAAGGTGGTTGTGGTCGCCTGCGTTTGCCGCAGCAAGCATATCCTGACAGATCCTTCGCAGCTCGTCGAGGTCCGCTGGCGTGTTGTGGGCTGCCAGGCGTTCGGCAGCGAACCCCTCGAGAACGCTCCGAAAGCTGTACACCTCATTAATCTCCTGCGCGTCCAAGATCCTGACGTGAGCCCCTTTATAGGCAACTACATCTACAAGGCCCTTGCTCGACAGGATCTGAATGGCCTCGCGTACTGGGGCACGACTGACGCCAAGCTGTGTGGCGATATCGCTTTCGACAAGCGGCTGGCCAAGCTTGAGTTCACCGTTGAGGATAGCTGTTTGCAATGTTTCAGCTATCCTTTCACGCAGCGGCTTATTGACGAGTGTCGGAAACGTGGCTGGGCTTAGAGACCTGCTGCTTTTCATCTAGAAATACTCTACACGAAACATAGTCATCTTTCAGTTACAGAACGAGCAGGTGGGTTCTCGCAGGGGTAACGAAGGCTACTCTAGCATCGAATCTGTCATTCTTTGATTGCCCTGGCTTTGCTGAATGTCCCCACCTTTCGACCAAGAGGTTTATCCCTGTACACCATCTTGCTCGCTTTTCAGCTTCACCGCTTTGGCCCACTCACATCACGCTTTGGCTCAGTCTTCCTCGAAGGAGAATGTAATCACAAGACTTTGGACTTCACAAACAACGAGGCGGCGAACTATTCGTCAGGTATGTTTTTGCGGAAGGTCCAGAAAAAAATCTCCGCGGATGCGGAGCTGATATTCGCCATCTGTGACGGCGCTTGTGGCGGGCGCAGAATGACTTGAACCCTAGACCTGCGGTCTTGGAGTCACGGACAGGCTTTTTAGGCTGCTATTCGTTGTTATGGTTGAGCGTTCCCGACTGGATTTTTTCGTATCTGCTCGTCGTGCTACTACAGTAGTGTTGAGTTGACAGATATATGTTGGCACACCAAAATGGGAGCCAGAAAACGCTATTGGCAAAAGATTTATAGGTCATGGTCAAGGCGGAACGCCGTTAGAGGGAGTAGAGGTGCGAAACCCCTAACGAACTTCTTTAACGACAGTACTGGAGAAACGAGCGACAACATGTTTTATCGGCTGGTTGTTTTTTTTGGTGAGCTGTAATGCTAGGACTAAAGCGTCTGACTGAGGGCTAGGCCGAACCGAGCACTTCGGCGCTCGTGAGTGTCGGCTAAGGCAAGCAGATAAACGAGATAGATTTCACCTCTCGCATATATCGCATGTTTTGCTGGCTCTACAAAGGAGTGACGAGCTAATGAAGTTGAGTGTGGCCCCAGAGATTTTTAACCCTTATCCCACCTTAAGCTTGGCACGCTCGTGCTGGACGGCATAGACAACAGCGACTAGTATGGCGAGCTGAGCGAGCTCTTGCATGACACTCAAGTCGAAGTGCGGCAGAAGTTAGCGGGCGTGACGCTCTCCGAGCATCCGGCTATTGCCCCTTGGCGCGATGCATACCGCGCGTTCGGAGTGAAGGCCAAGCAGTGCCCTTCATCTATCGAGAACTTGCTAAAGCGCGTCACAAAGGGGGAAGAGCTGCGCAGCATCAACACGCTCGTGGATCTCTACAACGTCGTGTCTATGCGCCACCTTGTTCCCGTGG
>JBMDWS010000108.1:0-9783 GCA_048594695.1 Truepera sp.
ACGGACAGGGTCGTGAGGGTGGCCACCACCAGGCTGTTGACAAACCAGCGCGGGAAGTCGCTGTCGAAGAGAATCTCCCGGTAGTTTTCCAGAGTCGGGCTCTCAGGGAAGAGCGTCAGGTTGAAGATTTCGGCTAACGGCTTGAGGGACGTGAGGAGCATCCATAAGAAGGGGAACAGCATCACGGCGCTCCCGAGCGTCAGCAGCACGTAACTGATCACCTTTACGGGCCGCATCAGTACTCCACCCGTCGCCGCGTCAGCCTAAGCTGCAGAAGGGTCAGCACAAAAATCAGTGCGAAGAGCAGCACCGAGATAGCAGCCGCGTAACCCAGATCGAAGCGCCCGAACGCTACCTCGTAGATATAGAGAACGACCGTGAGGGTGCTGTTAAGAGGTCCACCAGGGTCACCAAAGTTGAGGTTCAGCACCTGCGTGAAGAGCTGCAGGAAGCCCGTGGAGGGGGCGGCGGTGGCGATCACGACCGAGAAGACGATGACCGGGTTCAGGAGCGGCAGCGTCACGAAGCGGAAACGGTGCCAGACGTTGGCTCCGTCGATCTCAGCCGCTTCGTAGAACATCCGGTCGATAGACTCAAGACCGACGAGAAAAAGAACAACCTGGAACCCCAGGTACTGCCAGACAACCACCCCGGTAACTGTGGCGAGCGCCTGGTCCGGGCTCGTAAGAAACGGTTGGGGGGGCAACCCCAGGCGCACGAGGAGTTCATTGACGTAGCCGAGCTGGGGCGAAAGCAAGAGGCTCCAGGCCCACGCCACCGCGACAGCCGGGGTGACGTAAGGCGCGAAGTAGATGGCCCGGAAGAGACTGCGGCCCCTGCGGATCGTGCCCAGGAGCAGGGCGATGGAGAGACCCAGGAAGAGCTGGCTGGGCACACCCAGGAGCGTGTAGTAGAGGGTATTCAGGAACGCGCGACCGAGTCGCGCGTCCTCGAAAGCCTGGGCGTAGTAACGCAGTCCGACGAACTCCCGGGCTGCCGGGTCGGCGTTCCACTCTCTAAGCGAGAGAAGGAACGCCTGGGCGGTCGGCAGCAGCCTCACGATGAGGAAAAAGGCCAGGGGCAGCGCGAGGAACGCGTACGCTGCGAGTGTTTTGCGGGTCGAGAGTTTCAACGGTTATTCGGCCCAGAAGGTGTCCAGAAGGCTCTGCTCTTCGCTCGCCGCGTCGTCAAGGGAAGCGCCCGGTTCGGCGTTTTGCTGCCAGACACGGTTGATAGCGTCCAGCATGATGCGGCGCTGTTCGTCCTCGTTCACGAAAAAGGTCGCTGTGGAGTAGGGCAGCGCGCGGATGAAGGGGCCGTAGACGGGATCTTCAGCCAACGCCGGGTTTTCGGCCAGCGAGGCGCGCGCGGGCAGTTCGCCAGTATTTTCGAGCCAGATCTGCATCGCCTCTTCGCTCGTCAGGAACTGCAAAAAGCGGCTGGCTGCCGCGAGCTTCTCGGGGCTCTCTTCGGCCTGCGGGGTAAGGCCGTTCATCCAGAACGAGCTGAAATTGGCCTGCGTGCCCCCTTCTTCCAGGACCGGCAGTTCGGCGACCCCCCACTCGAACCCGGCGCCCTCGTTAAAGGTGTCGATCGCGAACGAGCCGTCGATTACCATCGCGATCCGGCCCGCCATGAAACCCGTGCGGTAGCCCGCGGCCGACCCGCTGGAGCCGCCTGGCACGAAGTTAGGCACGCCGATCGCGTCCTCCGTCACCCAGTTCGTGTACAGCGAAAACGCTTCTTTGCCTTCGGGGCTGTTGTAGGTGACCTGGGTGTTGTCCTCGCTGTAGGGCGTCCCGCCAAACTGCCGCACCAGAACTTCGCGCACGAGGTTGTGGTCCTGGCCGTCGGGCGCGATACCGTAACCAATTTGCTCGAAGCGACCATTCTCGCCGACGGTGAGCTGTTTGGCGACGTCGACGAACGCGTCCCAGGTTGCGGGTGGGCCGTCGATCCCGGCCTCATCGAACATCTCCTGGTTGTAGAAGAGCGCCAGGTTGCGCACAGCCGTCGGTAGACCCCAGTAACTCCCGTCGTAGCTTGCGCCCTGCACCGTAGGAATGAAATCCCGTTCGATGGCTTGCACGTCGAATTCGCCCTCGGGCAGCGGGATGAGGTAACCCGCGTCGGCCCAGGCCGGGAGCCAGCCATAGAACAGGTTGACGACGTCGGGACCTTCACCGGCGGGCACGGCCGCCGCTACCTGCTGCTGGAAGGCGTCGTAGGGGAAAGTCTGCTGCTCAACCGTGACACCGGGATTTTCCGCCTCGAAGGCTTCAATGAGTTCGTCGACCGTCTCAACTTTCGACTCGAACTCGTACTGCCAGTAGGTGAGCTCGACCTCCTCTTGGGCCAAGGCGGCGCCAAGTATGAGGGCTAAGGTGGAGATGACCAGAGTGCGTTTTTTCATCGTAACTCCTCTTTCGTCTGTAACTTGACTGCAGTTTCTTGCAGGTCTTGCTGGAGCTGGTCCAGCGCGCGTTTCTGTTCGGCAAGGGCCTTGTGAGCCCGACTGAGCTGCTCGTTCAGGGGCTCGTGAGCAGGGCCTCCTACGCCCCTTCGTCGCTCGATAAAAGCCAGGGGATCGAGCGCGACGTCGATGTCGGCCTGCGCCAGCTCGGGGCCGCCCAGAGCCAGCAGGTCGCCTGCGGTAGTCGCCGCGAGGGACGCCCCGCGCGCGGCAAGAAGATCGACCAGACGCGCCACGAGCCGGTGGGCGTCCTGGAAGGCCATGCCGTGCTGGCGGACGAGTTCATCAGCGAGTTCGGTGGCGGTCGTGTCGCTATCCCGGGCCAGCTTCGCGAGGGCGTCCTGGTCGAAGGTGCCCGTCTCGAGCGAGGCAGAGAGTAGCTCAATGCCGCCGCTGAGCTGCAGGTACAGCGTCTGGAGGGCGCCCTGGATGTCAGGGCCGAAGTCGTTGAGGTCGCCGAACGGGATGTTGTGGCTAGAGAACACCACCATTTGCGACGCTCCGAGGCTGCGGGAGAAGCGCGTTCGGGCGTGCTCAAGGGCGACTGGATTGCGTTTTTGCGGCATGATCGACGACCCCTGGACGAGGCCGCCGCCCAGCCGGTAAAGGCCCTGGGACGCCCAGGCGAGCAGATCGCACACGAACCGTGAGAGAACGAGGGCGTACTGCTGCGCGACACCCACCAGGTCGACCTGCCAGTCCGACGCGGCGACCGCGTCGTAGGTGTTACCAACGGGCCGGTCGAAGCCGAGCTCCCGGGCGGTGAAAATCCGGTCGAGTTCGTGGGAGCTGCCCGCCAGGGCGGCCGACCCGAGAGGACACTCGTTTAAATGCCTGTACGCCCCCAGGAGGCGCTCGGCGTTGCGGTTGAGTCCGCTGTTGATGGCGAGCAGGTAGTGAGCCAGGGACGTGGGTTGGCCCGGCTGGTGGTGGGTGTGGGCGATGAGGACGGTATCCAAATGGGCTCGGGCCAGCTCGAGCAGGTGGCGCTGGAGCGACAGAGCACTCTGCCCGAGCTCGAGGAGCAGCTCCCGGGCGCGCATCTTGTAGACCGTCATGTCGAGGTCGTTGCGACTCAGGCCCGTCCTGAGAAACGAAACCACAGGAGTTCCCAGGGTGCTCTCCAGGTGGCGGTTGATGGCAAAGTAGAGGTCCGGCACTTCCGTGTCGTAAGACGGCGCGGGCCATGCGTGGAGGTCGATGAGAGCGCTCTCTAACCTAGCGATGTCCTCCTGGTGGTGCAAGACGGCGGGCGTGTTCAGGCGCTTGACAGTGCGCACGTGCGCGGTGAGGGCGCGAAGGAAGTGGGGTTTTAGGTAGGTCGCCGCGAAACGGAAGTCGGGGGCCAGCACCTGCTCGCGGTAGGTGGTGTGCCAGGTCATCGTTTAGCCCCTTCAGCGCTGGGAACCAAGCATAGGTCGTTGGCCAGGGCGGTGAGGGCGAGGTGCGCAACACCTCTAAGCGCTGCTGAAGGGCCTAGCTTGCTTGCCTCGAAGCGTACCGTGAGGGGCCCGCGCCAGTTCTCGCTCAGGTGCCGGGCAAGCTCTCCGGAAGGGTCCGCCGGCCAGCTCAGGATGACGCACTCCGGGTCGAGGAGGCAGACAAGGTTATGTACGATTAGCCCGAGAGTATCGGCGAAGGTGGTGAAAGCCTGGCGGGCGGTCTCGGTCGTCAAGGCGAGCTGCCCGGCAGAATCGAGAAAGTCTGCCTCGAGGCGCATCAAATGCGCTTCAAGCGGACCCGGCGCGCCCAGGGCGAAGGAGCCGCCCAGACTGGGCAGTCGCGAGTAGCCGATCTCGCCGGCTGCACTATTGGCACCGCGGTAGACGTCGCCGCCGATGAGCAGGCTGGCACCGATCCCGCCACCGATGCTTACGAACAGGGCATGATCGTGGCGGCGTGCGGAGCCCGCCTCTTCCGCCAGCGCCAGCGCGTTGACGTCGTTTTCGAGCACCACCGGGAGCTGAGCAACCCGGCTGAGGAGGTCGGCCAGCGGGTAGTCAGTCCAGCCGAGGGCGGGAGCCAGCCGCACGTGACCGTTCAGGTCGTCGACAACGCCGGGAACTGCGGCGGCTAAACGTGCGACGCGGGCGTCGTCGGCCCCTGCTACCGTCTCACCAATCCAGGCCATCAATAGATCCTCCGTTCCGGGGCGGAGCTCCGGCCCTTCGGGGAGCGGCCGGAGATTCCCTCTGAGATCGACGAGCGCCGCCTGAGCGCGCGCGGCGCTCAGGTCGAGCGCCAGGACGTGGCGCGCCTTCTCGTCCAGAGAGACGGACTGTGCCGGCCGGCCACCACGGGGCTGGACTTCGCCCGCTGTCCGCACGAGACCCGTTTTTCCGAACTCGGTCAGGATCGTGCTCACTGTGGGCACGCTGAGGCCCGTGTTGCGGGCGACCTCAGCGCGCGTCCACTCGCCGCCGCCCAGCAGCAGCCGGTAGATACTGAGCCGGTTCCGGCTACGGACCCAGTCGTTCTGCACGGGCGTCGAGTGCGTCATTGAGGCGCGCTCATCACGTGGACCTACTCCCGGGGCGTGACAAGGTTCGCCAGCATCCGGTAGGCGCCGGGGACGAGGTTATCGACCTGATAGTAGAAGATAAGGCTGCTGTAGGTATAGCGCCCCTCGCCCAGGTCGGCCGTCAGGAGACTCCCTTTGAAAGGCTCCTCGCCCGGATCTTCAAGCGAGACAATCGGCGTGAAATTCTCGTCCCACGCCATCGGGATGTAGAGCGCGCGGTCCTTGACCCAGCCGTCCCAATCGTCGGGCGTGATCTCGTTCGGAACGTTAAGCAGCGGGCTTTCAGGCGCGAGGTAGGTCACCGGAGACGTTTCGTCGGTCACCCGCCAGGAGAACGAGGGCGAGCCCAACTCGAGCGGGAACGGCGCGGTCGTTTCGGTATCCCAGCCGTCTGAAGGTCGGTGGTACTGCACGAACAGGTTGCCCCCGTTTCGGGCGTATTCGAGCAGGCGGCTGTTGGCAGCGGCCAGGTCGGGGCGCGCGCCGTACGCGTAGATGCCCACCACGACCGTATCGTAGGCCGAGAGATCGCCGGTGGAGAGGTCGGTGGCGTCCAGTAGGTCGACGCTATAGCCGAGCTGGCGGAGCGCCTCGTAGACAGTGTCCGACCCGCCGTCGACGTAGCCTACGCGCAGGTCCGGCCGGACGGTAACGGGGAACGCCTGGACCTGGACGTTCGCGGTCTGGCGCAGATAGTTGTCGCCCACGTGGGGGTAACTAATAGTCTGGACGTAGTCTTCTGAGGCGGCCTGGCCTTCGGCGCGTAGGCCGAGCGTGTAGCGGTCTGGCGTGACGCCTTCAGGCGGCGTCACTGTGAAGGACGCCCCGAGGGATTCGAGTACGCCGGAGAAACTTAGCGGGACGCCGGCTGGTTCGACCCTCCAGCCTTCAGGAGCCACGAGGCTCACGGACGTTTGCGCCTTACCGTTCACGAAGTTCGTCGCGGTTACATCGACCTCGAAGGGCGCTGTCGGGTTCGCCGTGTTCAGGATCATTTGCGGCGCTGCCGCCTCGAGCGACAGTTCGGGCAGCACAGCGACGCGTGATTCGGGTGCCACCTGTAGCGTCACGGGCACCCCGTTCATGCGGTAGTGGACCCTGCCGTAGACGGCGCTGTTGGCGCCGTAAGGGGAGGCGTGCACCAGGTAGGGGTCGGTGAAAGGCGCGTCCTCCGGTGCGGTGAGGGTGTAGGTAGCCGCCAGGGTTTCACCTCGTGCCAGCTCGCCACCCGGCGCCTCCTGGGGCGTCACTGTCCAGCCCGGGGGCGCGACGAGTTCGAAGCTCACATCGCGGATGTCTACTTCTCCGCCGCGGTAAGCGGTCAGGGTCAGGCTGGTCGACGCGCCGGGTGTCAGGGCGTAGGTGTTTTCTGGCTGGTCGTCTTCAGCTTCGGTGACCTCGAGCCGAGTGACGAGAAGGCCCGCGCGAACGCTGGCATTCGTGAGCTCCTGCTCTTTTTGCGTCAGGCGGAAGGCCAGGTCACGGCGTGCAGCGTCGCCCATACGGACCTGCGGCAGGCGGGCCAGAGCTGCGCGTACGTCGGTGAGCGCTCCCTGAACGCTCGAGGCGACGGCCACATAGTTCGGGTAGGCGGAGGTGGCGTCCTCGATGTGCGCCTGCGCTGCTCGCAGGCTGCCCGCGAGCTCGCGGTCGGCGACGGCGTCGGCCAGGTCGCCCACGGTGTTGGGCAGGCCGCCGAAGACTGCCGTGTCGCCGCCGCGCCGATTGACGACCGAACGGAGCAGATGCAGTGCCACCGTGTCCGGCTCTTCGGGCTGCCAGGAGCCCATCCCCTGACTCTGGTGGTAAACCCGGGACTGTTCGCCCAGCTGCTCATAAGTTGCGCCGAAGACAGGGTCGTAGGTGCCGGTGTCGACAGTAAGCGTCACGGGGGGTGGCGGGTCGGCGTCGGCGTAGGTGCCGCCCTCGCCCGATTCCGCCGGGATATAAAGTTTGCGCGGCTGCCAGGGCGTCAGGCCCGCCTCTAGCTGCTCCGGGAACGCGCCGGGGTCGGCCGCGAGTGAGAACGCGCGGAGGGTAGCCTGGTGAATAGCCCGGTGGTGTCCGTGCTGACCGTAGGTGTCCAGGAAGGAGGTGAAGAGCACATCGGGACGGCTCTCCCGAATGACCCTGACGAGCCGCCGAAGCGTTTCCTCTTCACCCCAGTGCTCGAAGGTTTCTTCGGGCGATTTGGAGAAGCCGAAGTCGTAGATGGGGTCTTCTCTGCCCTCGCTTAAAAAGTACAGATCAACGCCGAACGCCCGACTCGCCTCTTCCATCTCGCGGCTGCGCAGCACGCCCAGAGCAGCGTCGTATTCGGTGCCGATGGCGTTCTGGCCGCCTTCGCCGCGGTTGGCCGTGACGCTCACGACCCTCGCCCCCTCCCCGCGGGACAGGTAGGCTAGCAGGCTGCTGCGCTCGTCGTCCGGATGGGCGCCAGTATTCATAAAAGTGTTGACGCTTCCAAGCGGCAGGAGCGCTTCCCATAATTCGACGATCGCGTGCTCGGACGCCTGAGACTGTACCCGCTCGGGTTGGGCGGCAGCCGTACAAACGAGCAGTACCCACAAGAATAGTGTTAGTCCCCTGATGGCCTTTAACCTCATACGTTCCTCTTCTCCACACTCGGTTCACCGTGACAGACCGCGACCGGACGTTTTGTACCCCCTTATTAAAAGTCCTTTCAATATGACAGGTTACGCAGTAGATTGCAACCCGACCTACCCCTGCACGCCCGTGTGGCGTGCACGCCGGGAGGCCGTCAGGTCGCCAGTTAGATAAGGATTACAGGGGTGTAGCGAGCTGCTCGGATGAGCCGTTAAAGCCGGATCGTGATAGAGGAGAGCCTGAACCATGTAGCTGTTCGGCATGCTTCTCCGCTATAAACTCGGTTGCGAAGACTAAATAGCATTTTGTGAGATTGTTGTACCCACAGACACAGATGATAAGAGAGCTAATAACGCCGTTTACTCCCCAGTAAGGCGACCTGAATGGATGAGGTCGTGAGCAGCGATCTTGAGATTAACGCGCGTCCTGAGTGAGCGACTTGTTTTGACCTGGGCAGCGTGAAGGCTGCGAGAGCCCACCCGAACGCTGGAACTGGTTTCGATACGTTTACGTAAACGGGCTAATGCTTTGCTCCACAGACCTGGCCGGGACATGTTTTTACGGGTTGATGTAAGGATTTGAGGATGCCCAAGGTAAGCCTCATCACCGATGATAGGCGCTGGCATGCCTGCGACAAGATTGGGGCTATGCTCGCTTCATGAACGTGAGCGGACGTGAACCTCCAACGTTCAAACAGACCTCGTTGATCCACAAGTACGTGAAGTTTAAAGCCGTAAATCATACCCATCGTCCAAAAGCCCTTACTCGCCTCAGGGCGCTTTGCCCACTCAGCTCGTTTACCTTTGGCAACAGGCAGTGCTTTGGCGTCCACAATCCTGAACCCTTCTACTTTATGGAGGTGGCAATTGACATAAGCCAGAAACGGCTATTAAGCGTCCCTAGAGGGACAGTTTTTATTAGGTTGCTTCAAACGTTTACTACCTGATTTTGCCGCTTCTAACGATATTTGTAGAGGACAGGCGGTAAAGAAAATTGACACCAAACCAACCGGGTGTTACCTTAACACTTGGTACCTAAAATGATAAAGAAACCGTGTGGGACGCGTGAGGGCCGCGCAGGACGGACCTAGCGTTCGATACAGACTACCTGTAATCAATTCCTTGCAGAAGCTGGCACTTTCAGTACTTGAAGTGTGCCGGTTCTGAAAAGGATCAGGAGAAAAGTCTATGCTTCGTCTGCCTGCTTACGTGTTGCCGCTTCTTTTAGTGTTTGTGTCCGCTGCCTACAGTCAATCCGAAGAAATAGAACCCGTAGAAGTCGAATTAGTCGGAGCCACAGCGTACGCCGAGACACTACCTGAAGGACAGACTGTCGTCGGCGCGCGCGTCCAGCTGCCCGCAGAAGTGGACGCTACTGGGGTCACCCTCACCACCTTCGCGGCGACCGGCTATGACGTGGTCGGAACGTACACGAACAATACCGGCGTGTGGAACGACGCCGCACCGCGCGGGCGCTACGTCTTTATCAAGTTCGCCGTCGATCCGGTGCCAGGCTACACCACGGGCAAGACCTTACAATACTTCGGTGATAACCTACGGTTGCCGATTAGACTCGACTTACGTCAGAACGAGCAGATCATCCTGCCGGATGGCCGGGTCGTAAATCCCTCGGGATTCATCAACACGGCGGGCGTCAACGTGCTAGCCGACGATTTCCGTAAGCTTTCCTTTACCGATTCAACCGGCTTCGAGGTTAACTACCGCCTGTTCATCCCCGAAGGGTACGAGGAGAAAACAGACAACCTCGAGAATCTGCCTATTGTCATTTTCTTCCACGGGGCAGGCGAAGGCGGCTTCAATAACGACGTGCAGCTCTTGGGTAACCCTAGTGCTCTGGAGTTCGCTACGCCTGAAGCGCAGGCGAAACATCCAGCTTTCGTCATGGCACCGCAGAACCTCGAGACGTGGGCGGAAGACACAGGTACCGAAGAAAATCCCTTTTTCGAAGAGGGACCTTCGCTGAGCGCGGCGATCGAGGCGCTGAATGACGTGGCAGAGACCTACAACATCGATAAAAACCGGATCTACGGTACCGGCCTGTCACAAGGCTCGCGCGGGTTATGGGCTGCCAGTATCGCGCACCCGGAGCTGTTCGCGGCGCAGCTTAACATCGCCTCGGCCGACGTCTATACCGACGCGCAACTTCGCCCGTTGGTGGATAA
>JBMDWS010000109.1:0-1929 GCA_048594695.1 Truepera sp.
AGTGCTGTGCGATTCCCAGGCGCTCGAGCAACTGTACGAATTCTGTGCTTGACAGCGCTGTTTTCGTCTCCGGATTAACCACGTAGAAAGAGGTTTCAGATAGTGCCTGGTAGATTTCGGGCCACAGTTTTGGACTGGATACGTCGGCCTCGAGCCCTATACGGTTGGTGATGCTTGGAATAAAATTGCCCTCGCCGCCCAGCGCAACCTCCGGGTGGTTATTAAGCAGATCACGCAGGAGCTTGGTACCGCTACGGGGATAACCTATGATGAAAAGAGCCGTCGAAGTTCCCATTTTTTACCTCTTTATGTAAAGTCGGTTTGGTCAGCTTACAAGGCGCGGCGGCAAAAGGACCAAAAGCAGGGCTGATCGTACCCCGATTCGTCTTATCGATCAGGATATCTGGCTGGAGAGTCAAAGCGCAGTGACCTTTGAGGATGCTTCAAAGGGACTCTAGGTACTCGGGCAGTTTTGTGAGCGAAGCTAATGTGCGAGGGAAGCTCGAGCCTCTCCCCTCACGGTCCAGCCAAATTCCGTGCCAGCCCGCGCCTGTAGCCCCGTGAGCGTCGAGCAAAAGGTTGTCGCCGACATAGACATGGGGTCCGGTCGACCGGGCGTAGGTGGCTGCAAGCGCAAAAATCGCCGGATCGGGTTTGGCACACCCGGCCCTTTCGGCGCTAAGGACAAAGGAGAAGTGCTGTGCGATTCCCAGGCGCTCGAGCTTTCTCTCCTGCTGTTCCTGTGCGGCGTTGGTAATGATGCCGAGCTGAACGTCCCGCAGCGCTTCCAGACAGAGCAAAACGTCATCGAAAAGCTGCCAGTTGGCTTCGTAAGCCCTCAGGTACACGGCGAACAGTGCGTCGGCTTTTTTGTCTGTCAGGCCTTCGCCGAAAAGCTGCCGGATGCGGGGGCGGCGCTGGTCCTGAAAGGAGCATTCACCGCGCAAAAATGCTCCAAAGTGATGTTCGGTCGCGCTTCGCCAGTTCCTGACAAAGGCGTCCCCTGCAGCGCCGACGCCATCGTCAAGGGTTTCGGTCAATTCGAGAGCAGCCAGTCGTTCTGCTCTTTGGTGGTCGAGCAGCGTATCGTCGAGGTCGAAACAGATGAGCATTCTAGCGGATGGGTGCTAGCCCCAAATGCAGAATGTAGCGCTGCGCGCCCGTTTTTTGTTGGTAGCGCTTGAGCAGGTCGAACATCTCGCGCTGCAAGGCCTTGGCGTCGTCGAAATCGAGGTAGAGCGCGTCGCGCCAGGCGGACAGGGCGGCCGGGCGTTCGGGAGCCAGCGTCGTGTAGTTCTGCTCCGGCGTAATGGCGGCCTGAACCTGCAAGCGTCCCCGTGGGTCGCGGTAGATGCGCGTGCCCCAGGAACCCACATCCTCGCTGCGAACGCGCACGACGTTTTTGCGTAGTAGCGTTTCCCAGTAATGCTCGCGCTCGTGCATGGCGGCCTCGAGCGTTTCCGACGGCGTGATCTCGTACGGAACGAAAAAGCTCGCGGCGCTGGCCCGGTAGACCTTGAGGGCGCGCCCAGCGCGAGGCTCTTCGCGCACGACCTCTAATAGCCCAAGCGCGGTAAAGCGCCGGACGCGCGCCAGCACCGTGTTGGGTTTGACGCCTGCCTCACGCGCCGCCCCGAGCACGGTCTGTTCACGGTCTAAAAAGGGCTCGAGCTGCCGCAGGGTGCGGGGGTTCATGAGGGCGGCGGCAACAGCGGGGTCGGTCACGGTCAGGGTGCTCATCTGGGCCATCGTGAGGCGCATTCTACATGATTTTATTTTTTATCGTTCATGCAGCTTTTCTGCACACTGATGAGTGAAAGCTGTCAGGGAGGACGGATGGATAGCGAGAGACTCATACGTGAGCAGCTGGCCTACTACCGGGCCAGAGCGTCCGAATACGACGCCTGGTTTTTGCGGCAGGGCCGCTAC
>JBMDWS010000011.1:0-4956 GCA_048594695.1 Truepera sp.
GGCGGCCCGGTGCGCACGGTCATCCCGCACCTCTACGCCTGGAAAAGCGCCAAATGGCTCTCGGGGCTCGAGTTTATGAGGGGCGACAAACCCGGCTTCTGGGAGCGCAACGGCTACCACATGCGCGGCGACCCCTTCAAAGAAGAGCGTTACGGCTGAGGGCGCGCCGTGAAGATCCTCGATCTGGAACTCAAAGCCCGCAACCTCCCGCAGCAACGCGCCTTCTACGCCGACCTGCTGGGTCTGCCCCTGCTCGAGGAAACGTCCACGCAGATCACTCTGCAAGCTGGAGCGACCCGCCTGCGTTTTTCTGCCGGGCGGAGCCACGAAAGCGGCTATCATTTTGCCTTCAACATCGCTGAAAACCAGCTCGCCGAGGCCAAGTCTTGGGTGCAGGCACGGGTGCAGCTGCTCGAGCACGAGTCGCAAGACAGCTTTACCGCGCAGGCAAGCTGGAACGCCGAGATGATCTACTTTTACGACCCGGACGGCAATATCGTCGAATTCATCGCCCGCCACGATCTGCCGACGGCGACCTCGAAGCCGTTTGGCCCGGAGAGCATCGTGAGCGTCAGTGAGATCGGCTACGTCGTTCCCGATGTCGCGGCCGCGGTCGAACGGTTGACGGGGCATTTGGGAATCGAACCTTACGGCGAGAGCCACCCGGAATTTACCCCACTGGGTGACGCTGAAGGCCTTTTTATCGTCGTCAAGGAGGGTCGGCCCTGGTTCCCGACCAGGACGCCTGCGGACGTGTTGCCGCTCGAGGTCACCCTTGGTCGACCTCAGACAAGCCTCTACGAAGAGTCAGGCCTGCCTTACCGCATTGCTGGACTGAGGGAGCGCTGACAGGAATAAAAAAAGCTCCCTGGTCGGGAGCTTTTTCAGGTAAGAGAAAGCCTTTAGGCGGCCTGCTCGAGCGCTTTATTGAGACGCTTGGCAAGGCGCGACTTGCGCCGGGCCGCTGCATTCTTGTGCAGAGCCTTACCCGTAGCGCGGTCGATTAGGCTTATCGTGACGCGCTGAAACTTGGCCGCGTCCTCAGCGTTGCCCGTTTCGGCGGCGACAGCGGCTTTCTTGCTGAACGTGCGGATCGTGGACTTGGTGGCACGGTTTTTCGCGCGGGCCTTTTGGGCCTGGCGGTGATACTTCATTGCCGATGGGTTTCTTGCCATAATGCTCCTTCTGAACTGGGCCTGCTCCGTGGGCAGTCAACCTTGAGAGTGTAGCACGCGGGGGCGCTGTTCGGCAAACGAACGCCCTTCTGCACGTTAGCCCTACAAGCTACTTGACCTTACCCTCCGCTCAGCTGTCCGATAATCGCAAACATCGGCAGGAACATCCCCGCGACGATAAACCCGACGATTCCCCCGAGAAAGACGATCATCATGGGCTCGAGGGCTGCAGTCAGCCCTTCGACGGCCTCATCGACCTCGCGCTCGTAAAAGCCTGCGATCTTTTCCATCATCGCGTCGACGTTACCGGTCTCCTCACCGATGGCGATCATCGACGAGACGAGGGGCGGGAAGACGTTCGGTTTGCCCATGAGGGTCGCGCTAATCTGCTCACCACGCTGCACCGCGTGCTTGGCGTCCTCCAGAACGTCTTCGACGATGACGTTGCCCGCTGTGCCCTTGGTGATCTCGATGGCCTCGATGATGTTGACACCGCTTTTAAGGAGCAACCCGAAAGTATTGGAAAAGCTCGCGATGGCCGACTTCTGAATCAAGGAACCCATCACGGGCATCTTCAGAAGTAAGCCGTCAATCACGTGTTTACCCCGCTTGGTGCGGTAAAACGCGCCGAGCCCAAATATGGTGCCACCGATCAGCAGGATGAGTAGCCACCACTTGGTGAGCAGGAAGTCGCTAATGCCCATGAGGATGCGCGTGATAAGGGGTAGCTCGCCCCCAAGCTGCGTCAAGATACCCGCGAACTGCGGAACAATGCCCGTTAGCAGGAAGTAGGTCACGCCCAAAGCAATCACCAGCACCACGACCGGGTAGGTCAGGGCACTCTTGATCTTGCCACGCAGCGCCGCCTGCTTTTCCTGATAGGCGGCGACGCGCTCCAGGATGCCGTCGAGGTTCCCCGACGCTTCCCCCGCCCGAACAAGGTAGACGTAGAGGCGGTTAAAGATCTTGGGAAATTTAGCGAGGGCGTCGGAGAGGGGCAAACCCGTTTCGACATCTTCACGAATTTTTTTGAGTGCGTCCTTGAGGCCCGTCTTTTCGGCCTGCCGCTGCAAGATGGCGAGCGACTGCACGACGGGGAGGCCCGCGTTGATCACCGTGGCGAACTGGCGGCTAAAGAGGGTAATGTCGCGCAGGTTGGGCTTGCTGCCGAAGTCGAGCCAGGCGGGCAGCTTGACGTCGCCCTGAAGCCCGGTCTTGGGGAGCGTGATCTCAGTGGGGATAAGTCCTTTTTCGCGCAGGTTGGCAGCTACGTCGCGCTGGCTGGGGGCTTCCATCACAGCCTCGACGAGGCGTCCGCTGCGGTCCCTGGCTTTGTAGGTATAGGCCGGCATAGTCCTAAGTTTAGGGAACAGCGCTTTGAAAGTCTGACGGATTCTTTACTTCGATGTAGGCTCTGTCTGGAAGAGCGTATCGGGAGTCGCGAACGTCCCCACGGACGGGACGTCGGCCTCGAGCCTCCCCACGACCTGCAGGGGGTGTGCGACGGTCGCCGACGGCAATCGGTGAGTGCTTTCAGGCAGCGCGAAGCCGTAGCCTTTGGAGAGAACTTCACCCGCCCGCGTCACCGCGACACAGGCTACGAAGGTAAAGCTCACAGCAGGCAGGGTGGCGATATCCTCCCCTTCACGCTCGGCCCCAGCAATGCTCGAGGCCCGGCCCGGATGGACCACGCCGCTCCTCAGTAACCTGAAATGCTCCCCGTGCTGCGCTGGAACCACGACGTGAACGCCAGCCTCGAGCAGGCGCTTGCGCAGGGGCTTCAAAACCAGGTCCGGAAAGCAGAGCACGGTGTCACCAGGACTGAGAGCACCCGCCTCGAGTAGGGCTTTTAGCAGCACCGTCGCGGCCTTACCTGCGCCGGTGAAGTTGGGGTGGTGCCCGTGCGGCGGGAGCGGGTAGCCGACCTGCCGCCGCGCCATCAGCTCGCTCCAGACCCAGTCCCGGACGCTCCCCGCTGACGCGTCCGCTGGTCCGGGTTGTGCTTCGCTGTCGCCTGCAACGCCTGTCATGTTGGGGTCATAATAAGGCCATGACGTCCGAACAGGCTCGAGTCCAGGCCATTCTGAGGCTGCTGGAGAGCACCTACCCTGGCGCCCAGAGCGAACTGGTCCACCACGATCCGTTCGAATTGCTTATCGCCACCATCCTGGCGGCCCAGGCCACCGACAAGAGCGTCAACGCCGCGACCCCCGCGCTCTTTGCCCGCTACCCCGACGCGCCCACCATGGCGACCGCCGAGCCTGAGGATCTGGAACCCCTGATCCGCACCATCGGCCTCTACCGCAATAAGGCCAAAAACTGCGTAGCGACGGCCCGGCGTCTTACAGAAGATTTTGGAGGCCAAGTCCCTGAAGACTTCGAGGCGGTCCTGAGCCTGCCGGGGGTCGGGCGCAAAACGGCCTCAGTGGTACTCGCCAACGCCTTCGGGCGACCCGCCATTGCTGTCGATACCCACGTCGGGCGGCTCTCGAGGCGGCTCGGCCTGAGTGAACACACGAATCCCGACAAGGTGCAGCGCGATCTCGAGGCCCTCTTCCCCGAAGACAACTGGATTTTTCTGCATAACGCCCTCATCCTGCACGGTCGTCGGGTGTGCCTGGCACGGCTCCCGGCCTGCGGCTCATGTTCGCTCAGTCTGCTCTGTCCGAGCGCTCAGGTCTAGCTTGCAGGGACGCTGTGTCACAATGAGGCGTGACCAAGCAGGACTCGAGACGACCTGGACGCGAAAAGCTTGCCCGCATCATCTTTGAGTCGGACACGCCAGCTGGTCGCGCCTTCGACATCGCGCTGCTCTGCGCCATCATCCTCAGCATTTTGCTTGTCATCCTCGAGAGCGTCCCGAGCATCCGGGCAAGTTACGGCAGCCTTATCCGCACGCTCGAGTGGGCCTTTACCCTGCTCTTTACCGCCGAGTACCTCGTCCGCCTCTATGCTGCCCGCAGTCCGCTGCGCTACGCCTCGAGCTTTTTTGGCGTGGTCGACCTGCTGACTATCGTGCCTGGCTACCTGAGCCTCTTTTTCGTCGGGGCGCAGTCGCTCCTGGCGATTCGCGCCCTCAGGCTCCTGCGTATCTTCCGCATCCTCAAGCTCTCACGCTACTTGGGCGAAGCCAGCGTTCTGACCAGTGCCCTGCGCGCCAGCCGCTACAAGATCACCGTGTTTCTCTGCACCGTGCTGACGCTCGTCGTCATCATCGGTTCGGTCATGTACCTCGTCGAGGGCGCACACAACGGTTTTACCAGCATCCCGACAAGCATCTACTGGGCCATCGTGACCCTAACGACGGTCGGTTACGGCGATATTTCACCCAGAACGCCGTTGGGGCAAATCCTCTCGTCGGCGCTCATGATTATTGGTTACGGCGTCATCGCCGTGCCTACGGGCATCGTGACCGTAGAACTGAACCGGGCAAGCCAACCTGGCGCTGCCGCGCAGCAAAGCCTCACCACGCCTTCTCCCTGTGAGGCGTGCGGCAACGCCAAAAACGACAGCGACGCCCGCTTCTGCAAGCTCTGCGGAAACGAACTCTAGCGTCACGGGCCGCTAAAGCCCAGATGCCTGAAGGTCAGAGGGTTTTGTCCTCGCCTGCGTCGTTGAGCTCCTCGTTCATGTCCTCGATTTCTTCGTAGTCCTCTTCGGTAACTTCACCCTCGTCAGCACCGTCATGGGCATCCTCGTCATCCATAGGTAAACCGATCGGATTCCGCAAATCATCGCTCATATGTCGACCTCCGATCTCATGATGCGCGTTCAGAGGCAC
>JBMDWS010000110.1:0-4980 GCA_048594695.1 Truepera sp.
GGAGGCTGGGCGTAAGGCTCGGCAGCTGCCACGAACCCGGCAGCCAGCTGGTCATAAAGGCCGTTCCAGGTCGCTACCCAGTCCTGCGACGCCTCACCCGCGTGAACATAATCGAAGAACGTGTCCGCGATCCCTTCGGGCACACCAGTCGGAAAGGCGTTACTCAGGACGATGATTCCTAGATCTTCCTCGGGAAGCATCTTGACCAGGGTACGTGCGCCCTGTGAAAAAGCGCCCGCGTGACCCAGATAGGTGTAGCCGTCATCGTCGTAATCGACGTTCCAGCCGAGGCCGTAAAAGGCAGGCTGTCCGCTGATCGGGTTCGGACCCCGGACGATCTCGGGCTGATGGGTCTCGCCGAGTGCGGCCTCGCTGATAAGCTGTTTGCCCTCGAAAGTGCCGTCACCAAGCTGAAGCCGCAGCCACTGCGCGAGGTCTCTAGCGCTCGAGGATACGCCCCCGGCGGGCGCCTGCGCGTTGGGGTTACGTACCGGTCCCGGGACCCAGCTTCCGTCTTGCATGATGTGCAGGCGCGCCCTCTCGGCACGCTTGGTGAAGTCTGCGTATAAGGAACTCGTCTGGGTCATACCGAGCGGCTCGTAGAGCCTGTCCGCGATCATCGCCTCCCAGGTTTTCCCGTCAGCCGTGGCCGCCGCGACGCCCCCGGCGGTGATGCCGTAGTTGCTGTAATGGTAGCTCGCTCGGA
The DNA here is from genome assembly GCA_048594695.1 of Truepera sp. Classification (GTDB taxonomy): domain Bacteria; phylum Deinococcota; class Deinococci; order Deinococcales; family Trueperaceae; genus Truepera. Next base: position 707 of record JBMDWS010000110.1, read on the forward strand.
ACGGACCACCCGGCTCCAAAAGGTGCAAGCGGCTTAGAATGGTCTCGCGACCAAAACCGAGAAGCTCGATGTCATCGCCCGCGAGTCCGTATAGCCCGCTGCGGTGCGAGAAAAGGTCGCGCAGCGTCACCTCGTGGGTGATCCACGGGTCGGATAAGGCAAACGACGGGTCGAGGTCACTGACATGATCGTCCCACGTCACGACACCGTCGCTGACGAGGGCTGCGACCGCCGTCGAAGAGATCGGTTTCGACATCGAGGCGATCTGGAAAACTGTGTCGGGGGTCACCTCTTCGGGTTTACCGACTTCACGGACCCCGAATCCCTCGAGGTAAACGACTTCGTCCTGGTAGACGATCACGACCGCGAGACCCGGTACCCCGGTTGTGTCGAGTGTCTCTCGAATAAAACTATCGAGCTTCGGCAAGGCAGCTTGTACGCGTTCGGGCGTCGCGGGCTCGCTTTGAGCCAGAGCGAGCGAGAACGTCGAAAGGAGAAGCGCGCAGATAGGAGCGTTGAGTCTCACCAGTTCACCTCGTTGGGGAAAAGTAGCTGGGTCAGGCGGAAGAACAGGTCGCTGGACTGACTCTTGTCATCCTCATCGAGGCGGTTGACGTTGATGACGATCACCGCGTCCTTGGCAGGCAAGTAGAACGCTTCGGAGGAGAAACCGAAGATGGTGCCGTTATGACCGCAGAATTGTCCCAAGAGCAAGACACCCTCGCCGTACTCGACAAAACCCGGGTCGCCGTCCATCGCGATGCCAGACAGACGCTCGCGCTGGGTTTCGGGCTCGAGCAGCGCTCCCGTGCAGAGTGCACGCACGTAGGTGTGGAGATCATCAAGTGTCGAGACGATCGCCCCGGCCCCACCGGGCAGAGCGGGGTTCACCTCGGTCATGTCTCTGAAGCTCGCCGTCTCCGCTTCCCAGCTGTAGCCGTGCAGCAGGCTGGGCAGACCGGGCTCGGTGGCGTAGAAGGTTTCGGTCATACCGAGTGGGATAAAGACGTGCTCGGCCAAGAATGTGTCCATGTCCTGACCGCTGACTTTTTGCACGATCTGCTCGAGCAACACGAAATTGGTATTGATATAGACGGTTTTTTCGTCGGGGGGCGTAAAGCCGTCCACGTTACCAGCAGAGATCGCGATGGCGTCCTCGGCACTGAAGGGTTCCAAGGGCTCGTTGTAATAAGCGGTCATCACCGCACCCTCGGCAAAGTCGGGAATTCCGCTTCGCATCATCAGAAGGTCCTTGATCGTGATCACATCGGCGTTGGGAAAGTCCGGGTACCACCGGTCGAGGGTATCGCTCGTGCTGAGCTTACCCTCATCGACAAGCTGCAAGATGGCGGTTGCCGTGAAGGTCTTGGTGATAGACGCAATGCGAAAAGGATCAGCGGCCTCTCGAGCGCGCTCCGTCTCGAGGTTGGCCTTGCCAAACGCCGCAACGTAATTGCCTTCTCCGGGTATCCACACCCCTACTGCGACGCCAGGCAGATTGTTCTCGGTCATAGCCGTTTCGATCATCGCGTCCATCTTGCTGACCGTTTCAGCCGGGAGAGATGCGGTGACCGTTTGCGCGGTAACAAGGCCGAGCGTCAGTAGCAGAACCAAGGTCCAAAAAAGTTTCACAGCTTCGAAGTCTCCTATTCATTCTCGCGACAAGGGTTGGATGTCGTTCCCGGGGCTATGTCCATCTTCAATATTTCTTTACAAGGGCGACCCGTTTTCGGATGACCAATCTTTCATGTACAGTTCGGGGGCGGATCAATCGTCAAGATGGCATTCTGACCATCGGCGTAAAAGGCCTCGATCGTGCCCGACATAGGCTCGCAGGTATCGGCGCCGGTGCTAATGTCGAAAGTGAGCGTGTCCTCGTTTGCCGGTATCGTATAGGAGTCATTTTCGGGTGTGATCGCCTGATTATTGGACGTAATAAGCACTTCCGCCGGGATAGGCGTGGGGCCTGCGAGCGTGAGTGTAGCCGTAACGGAATCCCCAGCTTCAACCGTTTGCTGGCTAAAGGTAAGGCTTTTCGTAGGTACGGGAACAACGGCAGACATATTGATGTCCAGAGCCCATGGCTGGGCATTCTGGTCTCGAGCCATGTGCTGTGTGTAGTAGCACGTACCGATACAGTACGGTGAGTTGTCGTTTGGGGCTACGTCATATGCTGAAATCACGACGTAAGCGTCGGTCAGCCAAGCCGTATCTTTACCGGCAATCGTGACCGTCCCGTCGACGATCTCGTTGTTCGTCCAATAAGACTCTGTGGCGTACTGCAAGTCGGTCATGGTGAGGTCATTGGGGTGTTTGGGGGCCACGCCCTCGAAATAGAAATCCCACGCTCCGGGATCGTAACCACTGGTCGTCATACCGTCGTAGATGGTGTTCGACGCGTAGCTCCACAGTGCCGACGTGTCGCTCTGGTCGTTCACGTCCCAGTCGGTAATGGTCGTCTGGGTCTGGGGAGAGGTGTACTGGAAGCTGGCCGACGCTCCAGAATCCACGCTGTAGCCTACGGAAAAGCTGTACCCCCCGCTCGTGACGGTCTCGGCGTTGTTGGTGTTCGTGGGCGAGGTCTTGATGAGATTGAGCCCACTCTCCGCAGGCATGTCTACCGAGACGTCGTAGCGCGTTTGAATCCAGGCGATTTCACAGTTGCCTGTAATTTCGGTACTCGGGTCATCCGGAGCGGTGACGACGTCGCTGCAGCTGTCTATGTTGTCGATTCCGGGCGTGCCGGGATTTGCTCGGCCCTGTATGTCGACCAGAACGTGTTGAAAGTCGCCACGCGGGTCCCGCTCTGCATCCAAAAAGAGGGAAACCTTATGATCGACTGTCCAGCTGTACTCCTGAGATTGCGCTGTCGGATAACTCGTGGTGTAGTGACCGTTAAAAAAGGGATTGTTGACCCGCGGCGCCTGACCAGAGTAGTCCGACGTGTGATGCACGAAGTAGGTAAGGGCGCGAGGTGGGACATCTCCCGGCACCGTTTGTTGCGGCGTAACCTCTGTACCCAGATATTCAACGATCTCGTCAGCAATGTATTCGGCGTTCTGGGCAGGGTTACTGAACTCGATGAGCCTGCTCGTTGGCAAGTGCCCAGGCGATAGGTCTTGATGGACCAGATAGGCTTTGGAATCACCTCTGCTCGAGGCGTAGAGCATGTCACCGAGACCCCGCTTGTCTCCCTCATCAGCATCGAGCACAAGCGTCCAGACACTCCGGCGGATACCCCCGCGGACAAACGTATCATCCGTTATACGGTCCTCGGAGAACTTATCACCGTCCAGGATGACCAAGTCGAAATCTGTAGGCTCCTGGCTCTCACCTCTCACGCTCATCTCGACTCTAGACTTGAGCGCCTCGTAGAGAGGTCCGTCGACCATGCCGTACAAAAGAGCTGTAGGTTTAGAAGTGGGCGGTGTCTCGGGGGGCGCGGGCTCTGAATCTCGAGCGCAGCCCGCCAAAAACCCACACAACCCTAGCGAGAAGAGGAATAAGGAAAATCCCTGAACATACTTCAAAAGCCATCTCACTTTCTAACAAAGTAATGACGAGCATCTTGCACAACGGCTGGCGTCATACCGAATCCACATAACGAATACCGACGAAAATTCAGCCGACGCTCCGTCATGATAGTGGAGAGAAAAATTCTGGTCACCATGCAAACGGATGGCAAGCATTTTCGACTCTTCAGTTCATCGACCTGTTCTCCACATCTCCTTGGCTGGGTCGACTATCGTTCAGCGGTTCACATCCCGCTATTTGCCTCTACCGGGTGGCGCTCGAGCACCCCTGACAAGACAAAAGGGCCGATTCTGAAAAACATTGTGCAGGACCTACGCGCATGTTCCCCTGGATCATCTGCCTTGGTCTCAGACCGAACAAGGATACACATAGGCCCCGGGACCCTACGTCCTACAGCAAAAAGAGCTTGAACGTTGTGCACTTGTAAGAATTTCGTGATGAGACAAGATGCATAGTAGGGCCTAGGGTCGCTGAGGAGCCACGTTATGAGTGTGATAAAGCCAAACTTGATACAGAAGGGGTTGACAGTTCGGCAAAAGGGCGAAGCTGTCGAATCGTTTAGTTCAAAGACTGTAGATTATCACCTGCTCAGTGCGCACCCTCAGGTCGAAGTCATCGAGATTTTTCTGCACCGGGATGCGCGCCTCGCGCTCACGCCAGCAGGCTCGGCGGTCGAAACGTTTTACGTCCTCTCCGGGCGACTGAACTATCACATGCATGGAGCACATTACACAGTCAAG
>JBMDWS010000111.1:0-5235 GCA_048594695.1 Truepera sp.
CTAATCGACCTCGAGGACCTTCTCGAGGCTGGCAACCGCAGACTCGCCAGAAGCCAGGAACATCCTTGAAATCGACTTGACGGTCCACTGTTCACCGCTAAAGGTGATCCGCGACTGGGTCTTGTAAGCCCATTCGATCTGGTTCCAGATCTGGGCGCTCACACTGTGGTTGCTGACCTGTCGATACCGTCCCGGGTGCGCCATGCGACAGCTTACACGATCGAAAGTGCGCCTAGCTGCCGTGTTCACTCGTCCCCTCTACACCGGGTAGCTGCTACACTAAACCGCATGACAGCCTCCGCCGTGTCGGTCGTTCCGGTGCCCGCCGTTCATCTGCAGGACATCGTCAAGCGCTTCCCACTCGTCCTTGCCAACGATCACGTCAACTTCGAGGTGCGCTGGGGCGAGGTGCACGCGCTCATCGGTGAAAACGGCGCGGGCAAGTCCACCCTGATGAAAATTCTCGGCGGGGTCCAGCAGCCCGACGAAGGGGCTATCCTGATCGACGGCAAACCTGTCACGATCGGCAGCGCCAAGGACGCCTTTAACCTCGGTATCGGCATGGTGCACCAGCACTTTATGCTGGTCGAGCCCCTGAGCGTCGCGGAGAACCTGATTCTCGGCAACGAGCCGCATGTCGGCCCGACACTCAGCGTTGGTGAGGCGCGGCGCAAGGCGCGGGAACTTATCGAGCGCTTCGGCTTCGACATCGACCCCAACAGCAAGATCGAGGATCTGCCGGTCGGCCTTCAGCAGCAGGTCGAAATCCTCAAAACGCTCTACCGGGGGGCGCGTATCCTCATCATGGACGAGCCCACGGCGGTCCTGACGCCGCAGGAGACGCGCGGGCTCTTCGCCTTTATCCGCGAGTTCGCCGCGAGCGGTAACGCGGTGGTGTTCATTTCGCACAAGCTCGGCGAGGTCATGGAGATCTGCGACCGCATGAGCGTGATGCGCGACGGTCGTATGATCGGCACCGTAGTCCGTGAAGCGACCAGTCAGCGCGAACTCGCCAACATGATGGTCGGGCGCGAAGTCCTGTTGCGGGTCGAGAAAAACCCCGCCGAGCCCAAAGAGGTGAGGCTCGAGGTCAAAAACGTCACGCTGCGCCAGTCAGGTAAGCACAAACCCGTCCTGAACGATATCTCCTTCTCGCTGCGCGCCGGGGAGATTCTCGGCATCGCCGGGATCGAGGGGAACGGTCAGTCCGAACTCGTCGAGAGCCTGACCGGGTTGCACCGCATCGACGAGGGCACGATTCGGCTCGGAGGGCAGGACATCTCTCACAGCTCCGCCCGCGCGGTGCGCGAATCAGGGCTCGCGCATATCCCCGAAGACCGCAACGAGCGCGGCCTGATCGGCGAGTACAGCGCCGCCATGAATAGTGTGCTCGGGGACGTGTACAAGCCCCCTTTCAGCCAACGCGGATTTCTGCAGGACGCAGCCATCGAAGCGCACGCCGAACGCTGCATCCGCGAGTACGACGTGCGGCCCGCTTCGCCCGAAGTCAAAGCCATGAGCTATTCGGGCGGTAACGCACAAAAACTCATCGTGGCACGCGAACTCTCGACCCGGCCCAAGGTCCTTATCGCCTCGCAGCCGACGCGCGGCGTCGACATCGGGGCCATCGAATTTATTCACAAGCAGATCGTCAAGGCTAGGGACGACGGCCTCGCGGTGCTGCTCGTATCTGCCGACCTGAACGAGGTCATGAGCCTCTCGGACCGCATCATCGTTCTGTTCGAGGGTCAAGTCATGGGCGAACTGTCGCAAGAAGATGCCACGGCTGAAAAGCTCGGGCTGATGATGGCCGGGTCGCAGCGTAACGGCACGGACGTTGTGGCCTCGAGCTACTTGCAAGCCGCGCACGGCCTCGAGGTCTCCCCCGACACGCACCGCTAGATGCACACTTAAGACGCACTACCGATCCGATACACACGTCCTTACTCGGACGTCAGTAAGGTAGGCTTTACAGCGAGGCACAGGGCATCTTGTGGGGCGGCCTCCTGGCGCTGCTCGAGCAGCAGTTCGGACACATCAAAATCGCGTGCAGTGTGGCGCTCGAGCTGGTAGCCGTTCCCGACATCGACCTCTATGTTCACTTGGAAGACAGTGAAAGCGGCCGGTACTGCCGGAGCTTCAGAAGCAGCTCAGGGCTACGGCAGCGCATTTACCAGCGTCGACGTCTACACCTTTGCTCTGGCGGGCAAAGGCGAGGCCGACTTCGAAGCATTTCTGCTCGAGCGCGCCCGTTCCCGCCAGAACAGCTGAAGCTCAGGGGCATTTCTCCCGACTGAAAGCCCTACACTGGACCCCAAGCATGTGCGTTATCCTCGTTGTTCTCTCGATTATTCCTGTCCTCTCGGGCTACGCTATCTACCTCGCCATCGCAGCCATCGCAACCGAGGCTTCGCCCGCGCTGCAGGTCGGTTTCGGCCTCCTCGGAGGGTTCGCGCTCTACCTGGGTGTGCGCGCGCTTTGGTCTGCACTCGCCCGGCGACGCAACCACCGCCTCCCCGATTAAGGCGCGTTGACGACGATAACCGGACACCGGGCAGCGTCCAGGATGGCCTCGACCTTGGGGCCCAGGAAGACCTGCTCGAGTCTTGCCCGGGCACCCGTGCCGAGCACGATGAGGTCGTAGCCCTCGGCAACCTCGAGGATGACCTGTTCGGGCACACCTCCAACCCGTACCTGTGTTTCGGAACGCACATCGAGCGCCTCACCCAGGAGGCGCAGGGACTCGACACTCTGGTGCGCGTTGCTACGCTGCCGCTGGCGCGAACGCTCAGAGGAGTCGAAACGGTAATCCCCGCGCTTCTCGCTCTCGATGATGTTTAGCAGAGTCACCTCTACGTCCTCATCCTGCGCCAGCGAAAAAGCGACCTCGGCTGCGGCTCGAGCAGACGCTGAACCGTTGGTCGGCACCAAGATACGCCTGGGCGGCCAGTGTTCATCGACCCGCGTGCCCTTGACGATCATCGTTGGACAGGGGGCAAGGCGGACCAGCTGATCGGTCAGTGGATTAAAGAGGACCTCGCTGCCGCTCGTCTTCTCCGAGGCCCCCAAAATGATAAGGTCGTAGTCCTTTGCCGCCTCGTCGAGAATCGTGCTGACGGGCCGGTCGCTTTCGACGACTTTTTTGCTGAGTTCGGCTGAACCGAAGAGTTTTCCCATCTCGCTCAGGTAGCGCGTCGCCCCACTCCTCGAGCCCGCCGCTGTCACGTTAAAGAGCGTAAGGGCAAGGTTACGCCCCAGTTTACCGATGATCTGAGTCTCGATCTTTTGCAGCTCGAAGCGGTTCTCCCCCTCGCGCTGCCGGACAGGCAGGAGAACCCGGTCGACGCGGGCCAGCAGGCTGCTACTCGAGAGCGCCTCGAGGCGCAATCTCTTGCTCTCCTGCTCATCGGGGACAACGTGCTGCAACGCGTAACGCAGCAGCGCTGGCGCCATAAGCGAGGTCGCGACCGCCATGAGCACGATGATCGAGTACATGTCCTGACTCAGAATGCCCAGAGACAACCCGATCGTCGCAATGATGATCTCGACCGCTCCTCGAGCATTCAGGGCCGAGCCATAGGCAAGCGAACGCCAGTGATCGAGACCGATAAGTCGCCCACCCAGATAGGCCCCGACCATCTTCCCGAATACCGCGACCGCCAGAACCACGAGCGCGATCACGATGAGCCTGGGCGTGAGCAGACTCGGAATATTGACCTTGAGTCCAGCGATGGCGAAAAAAATCGGGGCAAAGATACCGATGGCGATGCTCTCGAGCTTATGAACCACGTCGTTGGGCAGACGGCGCATGGTGCCAAAGAGGATACCGACGACAAACGCACCCAGCACCGCCTCGATTTGGATGGCCTGTGCCACTGCCCCCCAGGCAAAAGCCGCCGCGACCACCAGACTCAGCAGCCGGTCCGGTCCGACGACCCGGTCCTGCATAAAGTCGAGCGCGTGCTTGAGGAGAAATCGACCCAACGTAAAACTCACGAGCATGAAGAGCAGAATCTTCCCTGCCGAATAGAGAACCGTTCCCAGCGTCACGCTTCCGCCGCTTGCTAGACCCAGCACAATAGAAAGGAGAATCCAGGCCACGGTGTCGTCGATCATCCCGGCGGCCATGATGGTCTGCCCGATATCGCGCCGCATCAGGTTGAGGTCGATAAGCACCTTGGCGATCACCGGAATCGCCGAAATAGACAGGGCCGTCGCGACAAAAAGCGTAAAGACCAGCCGGCGTTCGGGATCCGCCAAGAGAAAATCGGGCAGATAGAGCGCCAGAACGAAACCCGAAGCGAAGGGAAGGATGAGGCCGCCAGCAGCAACGCCTACGGCGATTTTGGCGTGACGCCGGATAAGCGGGATATCGGTTTCCAAGCCTGTAAGGATCAGCAGGAACATCGCCCCGAGGAGACCGATGACCTCGAGCAGATACCCCTGCGTCTGATTTTGCGGGATAACCCAGTGACCAAGTGCCGGGAACAGACTGCTCAGCAGCGAAGGTCCAAGAACGACCCCCGAAAGAATCTCCCCCACGACCGCAGGCTGACCAAAATGCCGGGCGAGAAAACCACCACCCCGGGCGACAACAAGAAGCGTGGCAATCTGGATAACGAGCAAGAGCACGTCATGGTGGGGGGCAGCAGTGAAGACGGTCAAGGGAGACTCCTAGGTCGTTGATGGCAGGCCAATCGGGTATCAAAATGCGTCTCACAAGGGGTGGATGACGTCGACTCTCCAGATCAAAGTGAAGGTGGCGTCTCTCGGCGTTCCCCTCGAGTAGCATACCGTTTGCCGTCTAAGGGATCGCACAAAACGTGAATGGAGAGGCGCATGGTCGAAACCTTGCCTCGAGCACCCAGACCATAAGGCTGGCGAGAATCGACTCGTCATTAGGCTGGCACAAACGCTTTACAGTCGGGGGCATATGAGACGCACTGTCCTTAACGGGCACTGTTCTCCGTGCACGCTGTTCTCCGTGCATGCCGTTCGCCCTGTATGCCGTGCGGTCGCAACCGACTACCGGCTTTCCCTACCGGAGAGGCCGTGCTGCCAGGACGCATGTCTGAACTGAGCCCAGACCCGAATAATCGCGTAAACCTTTAAGGTATAACGGGACGTGCCCGACTTTGCCCCGCTCACCTATCTTGACGGTTATTTACCCATCGAGGATCACGGCCTGATCGGCGACCTCTCGAGCGCGGCCCTTGTCGGGCGCGACGGCAGTAT
>JBMDWS010000112.1:0-1972 GCA_048594695.1 Truepera sp.
TGCAGCAGCTTTTAGACGCGCTCGAGCCCCTCTGGGCCGATCCCGGCTCAGCGTGAACGTCAGTTCACGACGTTCAACCAGCCCCCGTCGACGTAGTACGACGACCCCACCGAGTAGCTCGCCTTGTCCGAACAGAGAAACACAAAAAAGTGCGCGAGTTCCTCGGGCGTCCCGAAGCGGCCGATAGGCGCGTTGGTCTTGGCGATAGCCTCCAGGTACCCCTGCCAGGTCTCGTCCTTGCCTTCGGTGAGCGCCCGCGCCGTCTTTTCCCAGTCGGGCGTCTGGATGAGGCCGGGGTTTACGGTATTGACGCGGATATTGTCCCGGATGAGTTCGTTGGCGAGGCACTTGGAGAACATCGCCAGCGCCGCCTTCGAGACGTTATAGATGGGCTCGTAGCCTAGAGGCTGCGTGGCGCAGATCGAGGCGTTGTTGAGAATGACGCCACCGCCCCGTTCGCGCATCGCCGGAACGAGCGCTCGAGAGAGCCGGACCGCCGCCATCAGGTGCAGGTCGAGGTAGTACTGCCACTTGGCGTCATCGGCCTCCATGATGGTCTCTTCCGAACCCGTTCCGGCATTGTTGATGAGGATGTCCGCACCGCCAAATCGGCTCAGCACGACCTCGGCAAAACGTGCTGTGTCCTCGACGCGGCTCACGTCGGCTTGAACGCCCACGGCTTCGACGCCGTAGGTCTCCGCGATGCGCGCCGCCTCGTCAAGCGCCCGCGCCTCGTCACGCGCACAAAGCGCGACGTTGACGCCCTCCTGTGCCAGACCCTCGGCGACCGCCAGCCCGATCCCCACGCTGCCTCCGGTTATCGCCGCGACCTTACCCCTGAGCCCTAGATCCATCGCCCGCCTCCATGATTGAGATGACTCATCTTTTCATACTCGCCAGCAAGCGGGCCGCAAGCGTACAGCAAGCACCGGACTCTAGACTCGGCACAGACCCACTTCAGGAGGCTAACCGTGACCCGAAAACTCTTCCGCCGCTACGCCCTCGCCCTCATCGCCGTCCTTTTTGTCGTGCTGGTTTACCTCAACTATACGGCGGCCTGAGCGCCCTGAAGGTCCTCGAGCCACGCCTCATCCCAGGCGAAAGCCTGTCCCTGCGCTACGTAATCGAGAAGATACTTCGTAATGGGCGTCAGGGCGTCCGGCAGCGCATCCGGCGCAACGAAGCGCAGCTCGAGCGCTTCACTGTCGAGCACCCGCAGCTCACCCGAAACGATTTCGCAGCGAAAGAGCGACACGACAGGGTCGATCTCGTCGCCATTCGGGTAACGGATGTGAAACGTGTCCACGCCGCCGAACACCCCGAGCAGCGCCACAGGGCGAACCAGGAGGCCCGTTTCCTCGAGCACTTCACGCACGACGCCCAAAGCGGGCGGCTCGAGCGGGTCGAGCTGTCCGCCCGGAATCCCCCAGAGCCCGTCGTCGCGGCGGCGCATCAGCAGGAGTGCGCCCGCGTCGTCGTACACGAGCGCGTCGGCCCCTGGTGTGAGGAGTGGCGCATGACCAATATGTTCACGCAGACCTTTGATGTAGGGCGAAATCGGCATCAGCCTAGCGCCCCCAGCCAGCCATCGTCCCAGGCAAACAGCGGCGCGTCGCCCTGCTGAAACGCAAAGACCTCTGCCGGATAGCGCTTCAAAATTCGTGAGTCGGGCAGCTCGGTCGCAGAGACATAGGCCAGCTCGGCGGACTCGCCGTCTCGGGCCTCGAGCGCCCCGCCCACGACGCGGCACAGGAAGACGACGTTAAAGACCTCGAGCCTGTCACCGTTCGGATACACATGCAAGAATCCGGGGCCGCTAAACACACCGACGATCCCCTCCGGGACGACCTTGAGCCCGGTTTCCTCGTAGACCTCGCGGATCAGCGCTTCAGCGGGGCGCTCGCCGGGGTCTACAGCGCCAGCAGGCAGGCTCCAGGAGCCGTCGTCGCTGCGGCGCTGCAGGAGGATACGC
>JBMDWS010000113.1:0-2421 GCA_048594695.1 Truepera sp.
CGTCAGGTGCTCGAGCAAGCACCCCTCCGCTAACCCATGTTCCCCCTTCACGATGCCAATCCTCGCCACAGCCCTTCGTTTGTTACCTGGGGGCTCATTGCTGCCAACATTTTTATATTCCTCTATATGACGTCCTTGCCCCTACTGATGGAGCAACGTTTTATTCTGGTCTACAGTTTTATCCCGCAGTATTTTTTCGAGAACCCGCTGGCCAGCGCCTACCGCCTCGTCAGCAGCACGTTTCTCCACGGTGGCTGGGCGCACATTCTCGGCAACATGTTTTTTCTCTACGTTTTTGGTGACAATATCGAGGAGCGGCTGGGACACGGCAGGTACCTACTCTTTTACCTGCTGGGCGGCGTCGTAGCGACGCTGGCGCACGCTGTCTTTGCACCAGCCTCGCCCGTGCCGCTCGTCGGCGCTTCCGGGGCTATCAGCGCGGTTTTGGGCGCGTATATCGTGCTCTATCCCCGGCAGCGGATCCTGACGTTCGTCCTGCCGATTTTCGTCTTCTGGTTACCGGCCTGGCTCTATCTGGGCTACTGGGCGGTGCTTCAGTTTGTTCAGGGGGTCAACGGCTGGGGCGCACAGGAGAGCGGCGTCGCCTGGTGGGCACATGTCGGCGGGTTTCTTTTCGGTCTGCTGAGTGTACGCGCCCTGGCAAAATCGCCACCCCAACCGCCGACATGGCCCCCGACGCCTCAGGCGTCCAGAGAACCCTAGTTCGTCGGTTCGATCAGCCCGTAGTTGCCGTCGAAGCGCAGGTAAATGACGTTGATCTCGTTTGTCTCCATGTTGCGGAAAACGAAGAAGCTGTGTCCGAGCGCCTCCATCTGCATGGCGGCGTCCTCGGGTGACATGGGTCGCATGACGTGGCGCTTGACCCGGACGATCTCGCTGCTGCTTTCCTCGCTCGCCTCTAGTGGGGGCAGATTGCCCTCGAGCGGCAGCGGGGGGAGCGTATCTTCACTGAGCGTTGGCTCTTTGGTTCGTTTGGCAAGCTTGCGTTCCTTGAAGCGTTTGAGCTGTCGCTCGAGCTTTTCGACAACCATATCGGTCGCCGCGTAGGTGTCCTGACCGCTCTCTTCGGCCCTGACGATGCCGTGCGGCAGGTTCAGCTGCACCTCGACCTTGGCAGGCTGGGCGGAATTGCCGTCGGTGGCATAACTCATCACGACCTTGGCGTCTACGATGTGGTCGCTAAAGCGCGAGAGTTTCTCGAGCTTCTCCTCGGCGTAGTTTCTCATGGCGTCGGTGACTTCGACGTTGCGACCGATAAGCTTATAGATGTCCATAAGTCCCCTCCCGATAGTGCATGATGAGTTGTAAGGCGTAGTCTAGCACTTCAAGTAGCCCAGGCTGACAGACCCATTACAAGCAAAGGAAACCCATGACCCTACTTGCGGTAGGTCTGTTTCTCGGGGGATTCGTGTGCTATGGATGTGCGGGGCCGCTTGAAAAAGTTCTTGGAGCGAACGACGTTAAAGACCTATCGCTTTTGACACCGTGTTCTGGGCTGAAGGCTTGGTGGACCTCAGCCCAGAGGTTCGCTACGCGCCCTTGGCGGGCAAGTTGGCGACCATCACCATGCGGTCGCCCTGCTGCTCCAGGGACACGTCGAAGTTGGTCTCGTCGCCGGGGAAGTACTTGCTGATAACCTGCAGGAGTTCGTCCTTGAGCGCCTCGAGCTGGCCTGGTGCCATTCCAGCGCGGTCGTAGACCAGCACCATTTGCAGACGATTCTTGAGATCGTCCTTGGACTTTTTGCGCCCGAAAAGCCCGAACATCACTTGATCCCTAGCACACGGCGCAGGTAGGCGACAAAGCCGGTTTTGCTCTCCAGAACCGCGTGTGGGATCTCTTCGCCCCGGAGCCGCCGCGCGATGCTCCTAAAGGCGTCCCCCGCACCGGTCTTGGCCGGATCGAGGCTGATCGGGTTGCCGATGTTGGTCGAAACGATGATCTTCTCGTCTTCGGGCACGATGCCGATAAGCTTGATGCCGAGGATCTCGAGCACGTCGTCGACTTCGAGCATGTCGCCGCGCTTGACCATCTCCGGGCGCAGACGGTTGATGATCGCCCGCACTTCGGTAATACCCCTGGCCTCTAAAAGTCCGATGATGCGGTCGGCGTCGCGGACGCTACTGACTTCGGGGTTGACCACCACGAGGGCACCCTCGGCAGCGCTCGAGGCTGTCTGAAAGCCCGATTCGATCCCGGCGGGCGAGTCGATGAGGATGCGGTCGAAGGACTCTTCCTCGAGCAGCTTCTTGACCGTTTCCTGCATCCGCTCTTCGGACAGCGCGCTCTTATCGCGGGTTTGCGAGGCGGCGAGCAGGTAGAGGTTCTCCACCCGCTTGTCGCGAATGAGGGCCTGTTTGAGTTTGCAGCGCCCTTCGAACACGTCGATGAGGTCGTAAA
>JBMDWS010000114.1:0-31139 GCA_048594695.1 Truepera sp.
CAGCTGCTAGGCAACGGCGTGCCGCATCTGCACGCCCACATCTTTCCGCGCTACTTCACAGACCCCGATTTCGGGCGCTATCCCAAGGACAAGACGACGGCCTGGACCGAGCTGGAACCGAACGCCGTGCAAGGATTGCGCACGTCGCTGCTCGAGGCGCTGCGTCACGGCCCCGAGGTATAACGCCCGCAGGGCGCAACCCGACAGGCTTAGGCTAGGCTCGAGGAGACCCCCATGCATCCCTGGATCACCGTCGTCGCGCTAGGAGACAGCTTTACCGAGGGCATCGGTGAGGCGACGAGTACGCTGCCCCTGCGCGGCAGCATCGACATGATCGCCGACGCCCTGCGCCGCGACAACCCGAAGCTGCGCTACACGAACCTGGCAAAACGCGGCCTCACCGCTCAGGAGGTGCGGGGCACGCAGCTTGCGTCTGCACTGGCGCTCGAGCCGGATTTCGCGAGCGTCATCGCGGGTGCCAACGACGCCCTCAAGGGACAGTGGCAAGCCGAGCGCTACGAGCGCGAAATGCGAACGATGGTTACTGCCCTCGCCGAGATCGGGGCCACCCTGTTCATGAGCACGTGGCCCAACTGGACGATACGCCTGCCGCTCCCCGAGGACCGCCGCACACGCCTCGCCGCGCAGCTCGCGGAGGGCAACGCCATCACCGCTCGCTTGGCCGGGGAGGTCGACGCCATCTTCCTCGATATCTGGACCTCGCCTATCAACGACAATCCGGACTACTGGAGCCGCGACAGGATTCACCCGAACGCGTTGGGGTACGAGGCTTTCGCCCGCGAGGCGCTGCGGGCCATCGAGGAAAAAACGGGCTACACACTAGGCGACCCCGGCTGAGGTTCCGGCACCGATAAGAACGCGTGGCTGGCGGGCCGTGCTTTAAGGCATGAAAAGGGGCTCGAGGATATCCTCGAGCCCTAAAAAGGGTGTGGCTTAGAGCGCCGCGACGGGCGCAGGCACCTCTACGTGCGCCGCGTCGAACACGCGTGGGCGACGTGGGGTCAGGTAGACCTGCTCGCCTTCGCGCAGGATCAGCTCGCGGTACTGCTCCTTGTCGAGTTCAGCCTCGATCGGAAGGGTGACCTCGGCGCTACCGGACCGTGAGAGCATGAGCCGGACGGTCGGACCGATCGGCATGATGTGGTCGATGGTCGCCGCGATGGACTCGGTGCCAGCATGCTGTCGGCTCACGATAAGGTCGTGAGGACGCACGTAAGACACCTTGCCCTCCCCCTCGAAGCGGTTGACGTTGCCCAAAAACTCGTAGACAAAGGGGCTCGCCGGATCGTCGTAGACAGACTCGGGCGTGCCGATCTGCTCGATCTTGCCGTGGTTCATGACCACCACGCGGTCGGCGACCTCAAGGGCTTCTTCCTGGTCGTGGGTCACAAACACGCTGGTGATATTCATCTCGTGGTGCAAACGCCGCAACCAGCGCCGCAGCTCTTTACGCACCTTGGCGTCGAGCGCCCCGAAAGGCTCGTCGAGCAGCAGCACGGTCGGCTCGGTAATGAGGGCGCGGGCGAGCGCCACGCGCTGCCGCTGACCCCCGGAAAGCTGCTGCGGATAGCGTCCCGCGAGCCAGTCGATCTGAACGAGCTTGAGGATATCGTTGACGCGCTCCCGGACTTGCTTGCGTGTCAGCCGCTCACCACGCGGTTTGACCCGCAGGCCGAAAGCTACATTGTCGAATACGCTCATATGTTTAAAGAGCGCGTAGTGCTGGAAAACGAAGCCGACCTGCCGCTCGCGGACGCCCTGCGTCGAGGTGTCGTTGCCGTGAAAGAGAACTCTGCCCGAATCGGCGTTTTCCAGCCCCGCGATAATCCGCAGGAGCGTGGTCTTGCCTGAGCCTGAAGGCCCCAGAAGGGCGATGAGTTCGCCCGTGCCCACCTCGAGGTCCACGTTGTCGAGTGCCTGGAAGGTGCCAAAGTTCTTGTTGATGCCACTAACGGTAATACTCACAGTTCCTCCTCGACACGCATCCTGAGGGCAGCGGCCCGTTGCCGTTCAACCTGCCACTCAACGACACTCTTGATAACCAGGGTGACCAGTGCGAGCAGCGTTAGCAAGGACGCCACCGCAAACGCAGCGGTCAGGTTGTACTCGTTATAGAGAATCTCCACATCGAGCGGCATGGTGTTGGTCAGACCACGAATCTTGCCCGACACCACCGAAACCGCCCCAAACTCTCCCATCGCGCGGGCATTACAGAGGATGATTCCGTAGATGAGACCCCAGCGAATATTGGGTAGCGTGACACGCCAAAAAGTCTGCCAGCCGTTGGCTCCCAGAACCCGCGCCGCCTCTTCCTCTTCGGTGCCCTGTTCCTGCATGAGCGGAATAAGCTCCCGGGCCACGAAGGGGAACGTCACGAAGAGCGTGGCCAGGATGATGCCGGGAACTGCGAAGATGATCTTGATATCCATGGCCTGTAGCCACGGCCCGAACACGCCCTGACGCCCAAAGAGAAGCACGAAGATAAGACCCGCGATGACCGGAGAAACCGCGAAGGGCAGGTCGATCAGGGTTAGCAAGACGCCCTTGCCCCGAAAGTCGAACTTGGTCACAAGCCAAGCGGCGCACACACCGAAGATGACGTTGAGGGGCACGACGATCGCTGCAGTCAGGAGCGTCAAGCGGATCGCCGAGAGTGCACTGGAATTGGTCAGCGACTCGATATATAGCTTGACCCCTTCAGAGAGCGCGTTGGCAAAAACGATGTAGAGCGGCGCGGCAAGAAACAGCGCGAGAAAAGCGAGCGCAATCGTCGTCAGGGTAATGCGTACCCAGAGCGGTTCGCCGGTAGCCTGCTCGATCTTGGTCGGCAAGGGCCGCGAATTGGTAGCCGTCGTGATCACAGTCGTTACCTCGATGTCCGCTTGTGGTTCCAGGTCTGGAGCAGATTTACGAAAAACAGAAGCGCAAACGACGCCAGCAGCATGAGAACAGCAATCGCTGTCGCCGCCGCGTAGTCGTACTGCTCGAGCCTGCCCACGATCAGAAGCGGCACGATCTCGGTCGACATGGGGCGGTTACCCGCGATAAAGATGACCGAACCGTACTCCCCAACCGCCCGGGCAAAAGCCAGTGCGAAGCCGGTCAGGAGAGGCGGAAAAAGCGTCGGCAAGACGACTTTGGTAAACGTCTGCAGACGGTTTGCCCCCAGGCTCGCAGCAGCTTCCTCGACATCTTTCTCGAGGTCTTGCAAAACGGGCTGCACCGTGCGAACCACGAACGGCAAGCCGATAAAGGTCAGAGCGATGATGATGCCTAGCGGGGTATAAGCGATCCGCCAGCCGAGCGGCTCGAAGAGGCTACCGATAGGACCGTTGGGCGCGTAGAGGGTCGTGAGAGCAATGCCCGCTACCGCCGTCGGCAGCGCAAAGGGCAGGTCGACGAGCGCGTCGACGATACGCTTTCCCGGGAAGCTGTAACGCACTAGCACCCAGGTGACCAAGAGGCCAAACACCGCGTTGATCACGGCCGCCAGCAGCGCGCAGCCAAAAGACACCCGGAACGCCGCCTGAACGCGCGGCTCGTTGATAATCTCCCAGAATCCAGCGAAGCCCACGCCGCTCGCCTTGAAGGCGAGCGCGGCAAAAGGGATGAGCACCAGGACACTCAGGTAGGCAACGGTGAAGCCCAGCGTTAGCCCGAATCCGGGTATGACGCTAGGTTTTCTTAATCTTGCGAGCATGACTTCCTCCTGCTTTCAGGTTCTGGCAGGCGCACTACTGCGGAACGTAGATCTGATCGAAGATCGCGCCGTCGTCGAAAAAGCGGGGTTGCGCTTCGGACCAGCCGCCAAAGGCGTCGTCGATGGTAAAGAGCTCGAGGTCGGGGAACTGGTCGGCGTACTTGGTTGCGACGCTCTCTAGGCGCGGACGGTAGTAGTTCTGGGCTGCGAGATCCTGGCCCTCTTCGCTGTAGAGATACTCGAGGTAGGCCTCGGCAACGTCGCGGGTGCCGTGGTCATCGACATTTTCATCGACAACAGCGACCGGCGGTTCGGCCAAGATGCTCTTGGGCGGGTAGACGATCTCGAACTCGCCTTCACCCAGCTCGTTGATCGCCAGGTAGGCTTCGTTCTCCCAGGCCAGCAGCACGTCGCCGATGCCCCGTTCGACGAAAGTCGTGGTCGCGCCACGGGCACCCGAGTCGAGTACCGGAACGTGCGTGTAGAGTTCAGCAACAAACGCCTGCGCCGCCGCCTCATCTCCACCGTTCTGGTCGAGGCCGTACTGCCAGGCCGCCAAGAAGTTCCAGCGCGCCCCACCCGAGGTCTTGGGGTTCGGAGTGATGACTTCGACACCCTCGTTGACAAGGTCGCCCCAGTCGCTGATGCCCTTGGGGTTACCCGCACGTACCAGGAACACGATGGTCGAGGTGTAGGGCGAGGCGTTGTCCGGAAGGCGCGACTGCCAATCTTCGGCAATAAGTCCTTGCGAAGCGATCTGATCGATGTCGCCCGCGAGCGCGAGCGTCACCACGTCGGCCTCGAGCCCGTCAATCACAGCGCGTGCCTGCGAGCCAGAGCCACCGTGCGACTGCTGGATCTCGACAGGCTCATTACCCTGGCCCTGCCAGTAGGTGTTGAAGGCTTCATTAAACGCCTCGTAGAATTCGCGGGTCGGGTCATAGGAAACGTTAAGTAGCGTTCCCTGGGCAAAAGCGGTACCAAAAAGCAGGCTCGACAGCAGTAAAAGACGTTTCACGAATTTCTCCCTTGGGTTTTGCGGCGGTGTTGAATCAGGACTGGCTTGAAAAGACTTCTGGAGTGGAACGACCGACGCGACGTTTTTCGTGCCGCTCGACCTGAATAACGTGGCCGTCCTTGACGGACACGGTCACTGCACCGTACTCGAGGCTGAGAACAGCGCCCACGATCTCGCTAAGCAGCGTTTCCGGCACATCGCTAGGTTTCGGCGTTTCGGTCCGCTGCGCACTTCCGATCATCTGCTACCTCCATTAGACGTTCTTGTTTCGGTTTCCCCAGATGCCTGGGGCTAACAGTCTGTCGTGCTTGGCGTTTACGAGCCGTGGCAGGCGCTCATTCGGGCCGGGTCGTCGTGGCCTCGAATCCCTCCTCCTCCGGGCGAAAACGCTCTTTACGCTCGATCTGCACCACACGGGCGTTATGCACGGTGATTTCAACCGAGCCGTACCGGAGGCCAATGAGCGCACGGCGCAGCGCTTCTTCTAAATCGAGTCTGGGCTTTTCCGCTCCGACTTCCTTGCGGTCACCCGTTTTGTAGCTCCCTGACGCCTGGCTCATCCAGCAATCCCTCCTGAGAAATAAATCTATAGGTTTAATGGGGAATAAGCAAGTGCTTTTTCACACGTTGACCTGGCGCGTGGCTTAAAGGCTGGCTATCAGCAGCGGGGACTCATGGCGATAGTCAACGGTGTCGCGCAAGGATGTCTTGTCGAGCACGCTAAGTGTGACCTTTTTAACCTCGAGCATGACCGCCCGAACCTCACAGGTTGCTTCGTCGGCGCATTCCTCACAGCGCCGGTAATAGCGCTTGCTGGCACAGGGTAACGGTGCCAGACCGCCCTCGAAGATGCGAATGACCGCGCCCAGGTAGATGTCCTCGGGTGGACGCGCCAGCCAGTACCCCCCACCGCGCCCCTTTTTGCTCTGCAGGACACCGTGGTTCTTGAGTTCGAGCAAGATAAGCTCGAGAAACTTGCGCGAGATGTTCTCCGACTCGGCGATCTTTGTGATGAGAACCGGGCCGCTCTCGTACTCCTTGGCAAGAAACACCAGCGCCTTGAGTGCATATTTGGCTTTCTGGGTGAGCGAGATCATTGAACTAAGCCTATCAGATTGCTAGTCTGAGAGTGTAGCCGGGCATTGTCAAGTACACTTTGTCACAGCCCACGCGGGCGGACTTGACCCTCTCGCGCATGTTTTGCCTCGAGGAGCACACTCTTGAAGATCAAATCCGCTGGTATCGAAGGCAAGTCCCCCTGGCTGACGCTGCACGTCAGTGAGCCGCTCCAGAGCGAAACGCCTCTCGAGCTGCTCAGAAGCGCACATATCACCCCCAAGAACCTCCTCTATGTTCGCAACAATCAGGACCTGGCAAGCCATATGCACCTGGGCGTTAACGATCGGGCGTGGCAGCTCGAGCTTGTGGACATAGAGGGCGCGCGAACCTTGCCTCTTGGCGCGCTCGCCGAGCTGCCCCAGCACGAAACCGAGATGGTCTTGCAATGTTCCGGCAATTCACGCGGGCGTTTTGGCGGTCATCGTCCGGTCAGCGGCGCACAGTGGCAAGATGGCGCGATTGCCAATGTGGTCTTTGGTGGGGTGCTGCTCCGGGACGTGCTGGGTGAGGCCGGGCGCGGGCGTACCCTTTATCTGACCGCGACAGGCGCAGGCACGCCCCACGGTCACGAA
The DNA here is from genome assembly GCA_048594695.1 of Truepera sp. Classification (GTDB taxonomy): domain Bacteria; phylum Deinococcota; class Deinococci; order Deinococcales; family Trueperaceae; genus Truepera. The sequence goes on from JBMDWS010000114.1 coordinate 6,431, forward strand.
ACCGAACCGTTCGAGCGGAGCGTCCTTTTGGACGATGTCTGGGACACCGCACTCCTCGCCCTGCGGCTAAACGGAGAAGCGTTGCCTGCTTGCCACGGAGGCCCGCTGAGGCTCGTTCTGCCGGGCTTTTACGGTGTCAACAACGTCAAATGGCTGACCCGCCTGACGCTCAGCGACTCTCCGACAAAAGGACACTACCAGCTGGGTAAATACCGCCTGCCCAAGGAGCCGCTCGAGCCCGGTCAGGCGTTCGAGGCCACCGCCGAGAACAGCCTGCCGAGCTGGCGCATGAAGCTCAAGAGTCTGCTCTGGCAGCCCCTCGTCGGTGAAACCCTGCACGCCGGGAACGTCCCTCTGGGGGGGATTGCCTGGAACGATGGTCGGAGCCGCGTGGCGCGCGTCGCGCTTTCATGCGACGGGGGCCAAACCTGGCAAGACGCCGCGCTCGAGCAGCCAGAGAGCCCTTACGGCTGGACGCGCTGGTCGCTCAGCCTGCCCCTGGCCCCAGGAGAACCGGAGATCTGGGTGTGCGCGTTCGACGACGCAGGGCATGCTCAGCCCCTCGATCCCAATGCTGGCTGGAACCCGGCCGGGTACGAGTGGCACAGCGTCTTACGCGTGCGGCTGGCGGTCCGGTAGCGGGTACGGGTATCCCGCGCTGCTGCAGAAAAGCCTCAAGAAAGGTCCGAGTCAAAAGGTTAGGGCCTCTCGAGATCGTCGGGACTACCCAACAGAGAGCGAACGCACAGCGCGTCTACTGCCTCTTGCTCCGCGTTTCAAATGGGCCAAAGCAGCCACGAAAAACCCACCGCGGGGACGGTGGGTAGGGGGCAGTTGCTGTGAGAGACGAAAAGCAGGACGCGCAACCTGAGAGAGTTTACCGGGGGGCATATAACAGAACTATGACTCGCCGCTAGAGGCGCTTGATTCGCCCCTGCCAGCGCTTCAGGTCGAGGGGCTGGCTGGTTTCGGCAGCGTTGGCACTCTCGAAAATGTCTGGGATGAATCCGGCCTCGGCGCACAGCTCGGTCGCCCGTACCGTAAGGGCGTTCATGAGGTAGATCCCCGTGAGGCTCGAGACCGGTCCTACCCGACCCGCAACACCGGGCAGCTCGAGCAGCGCGTCGCCGTAGGGCGCGCCGTTGTCGAGTACGAGGTCGGTGACCTCGAAGAGCCGCTTGCCGCTGCTATGCCGCGACGTAACGGCCTGTGAGTGCCCAAACGAGGTGAGAGCTACCGTTTTGCAGCCCCGCCGTTTAGCCTCTAGCGCGAGTTCGACCGGAAAAGCGTTGCGCCCAGAGTTGGAGGCGATCACAAGCAGATCCCGTTCACCGAGGTCGGTGTCACTCAGGAGCAGCGTGGCCAAGCCTTCGAGCCGCTCGAGCGCCGAACTCCGAAGTGCCCCCTCGTGCAGCATCAGGGCAGGCTCGAGAATGGGATAGACCGCCGCGAGGCCCCCGGCCCGGTAAAAAACCTCCTCGGCCAGCATGTGCGAGTGCCCTGTTCCAGCAACATAGAGAAGCCCGTCACGCTGCAGCGTTTCACTGAGCCAGCGCGCCGCCGTCTCGAGTACCTCCCGCTGCGCCTCGAGCCCCTCCAGCGCCTGCACGACACCCTCGCGATAAGCGTCGAGGGCGCTCACCGGAATGCACCCGTCCCCGCAAGTAACGTGACCCAGAGAGGGACGGAGAAGCGCCGAAAATCTGAAACGTGTGGAACCTTCATATCCCCAAACTCTACCTTCCGCAACGGCGCAGGTCGATAGTCACCCCGTTCTGACGTGTTTTCTAGGACGCTGCTCGCCGGACGAGAGTCGCCGCGTGCTCGCGCAGCGCGTCTTTGAGTTCGGCGGGAGCCTGCACCGTCCAGTCGAAGGAAAACCCGGCCAGCGTGCGTACCAGCCAGCCGAGTGCGTCTGTCGTGCAGCACATTAGCACACCGTCGTCACGCTCCTCCAACGTGACCAGTGCCGGAAACGCTTCGCGCCGAGCCGTCTCGATATCCGTTTGCAAAAGGACTTCGGCACTGTAGGAGGAGGGAATATTAGCAAAAGAGCGGTTAATATAGTCCAGCGCGTCGAAGGGGTCGGGCGCAACAAAGGTGTCGTCCTGCAAGGCAAGCTCCAGGATGCGGTCGACCCGGAAAATCCGCACGTCCTCGCGCAGATGGCAGTACCCCACGACGTTCCAGAGATTGCCGCGCTGCACCACCGCGTAAGGGTCGAAGTCGCGCTCGGTCCGTTGCGCTCCACCGTAAACGAGCCAAGCCCGCCGCCTTTCCTTGATGCCCCGACTGAGAAGCGCAAGCTTGTCGAGGATCGGCGTCGGGGCTTCCGCCAGAACTCTTGGTGGCTCGAGCACCAGCGCGCTCTCGAGCGCCCCGACTTGATGCCGCACCGACTCGGGTAACACACGGTCGAGCTTGGCAAAAGCTCCTTCCGCTGTCGCTGCCTCGACCAGTCCTCCGCTGCGGCGCAGCAGCAGGAGGCCGGCAGTGAGAGCAAGCGCCTCGTCGTCGCTAAACATGAGGGGCGGTAGCCGGTAGCTCGCTCGCAGCCGGTATTGCCCGTAGCGCCCACGCTCACCCTCGATCGGAATCCCCATATCCTGCAGCATCAGGATGTAGCGCCGAACGCTGCGCGGGCTGACCTCGAGCCGCGACGCCAGCTCCGGCCCACTCATCCGCCCCCGCGCCTGAAGCATCTCGAGAATGGTCAGTAGCCGCGTACTCGGGTTATACACAGCGCCTCGAAACAGGCCATTCGTCAGTACAATTTTTTCTTTGACAAGATCTTATTTTTCTCGTTCCAGACATCATTTTGGATACCTTAAATAATGAAGATTTATTAGGACTGATTATAGCCTAATTCAGGTCTAGAGTGGGTTTTGAGGAGGCGTTATGCAAGCTCAGGAACACTTTATTCGCACGGAAATGCGGCGTCGCGTAGCCGAAGGGGAAAGGCGAGCTCAGGTCGGACAGGCTCTACGTGAGCAGCGTGGAACATCCCGTTGGCGCACCTTCGTCACCCTACTTGCCTATAGCCTCGGCCTGTGAAGGAAGGAAGCATACGTCTAAGCCTGCGTTAGAGTAGACCGAAACAGCCTGGGGCCGAGGCTCGAGCCGAAAGTCTCCTATAGTGCAGGCAGCCTGTAGAGCGTCTTGTAGCTGCTCCTTCTATCGGTACTTGAGTCCAGAAGCCCTTACCGTGCGAGAACGCACCGCGCGCCCTCATACTCTTCAAGCGTCCTGCAACACTATCTGTATTTAGACCCGGCACAGGCGATGACCTCACGCCGCCGCCATGAATGGCTCTGTTCGGTTGACTTGTGTTCTTCTCTATGAGGTGGCCGTCTAGCGCCTAGAAAAGCTTTTTTCGTAGCCACTCGAGCGGCTTGGTCTTTTTCTTTTTATTCTCGAGTTCCTGCTCGAGTGTCCGCTGCTTTTCCTCTAGTTCCTGGATAAAGGCGCGTGCAGCAGCTTCCTTAAGCCGAAGCCGCTCGACTTCCATATCGAGCACCCTGGTTTTCTGCCGCAACGATCCGACCTGCATGAGGGCCTGCTGGTGCACCATGGCGGTCGCTTGCAACTGCGACTTGGTCTGCTTGAGCGCGACGTCGGTTTCTTTATTCTTGACATTCTTGACTGCCGAAGGGGGCAAAGGCTCCTCGACCTCTTCGGCTGGTGGAGGTGCCACCGGCGCCACTTCGGGTGCCGACGCTTCTCGAGCTTCAAAGACTTCTACGGGATCAGGACGGATTTCCATACCTTGTTGCCTCGCTGCGCGCCTTTTCCGGCGCTCGATAAGCGCCTCTTCTTCTTCGGTCAAGCTGAGAAACTCAAGGACGTTGCGAGCCGAGATCTTCCCATCGGGGTTCTGCCCGAAAAGGTCAGTCAGGTCGACATCGTGCGCTTTGACCAGTTTTTGAGCCAGGGGCGAGAGTTCGGGTTCCGACATCGGTAGCACTCCTTTCATCTAGAACATGCGCGCAGCTACGGTGCGGCAAACTCCCGAGCAATAGTCCGGGCTGCGACTCTAGCCTTGAGGTTGATAAGCGCAACATTGGCCTTGTTCTCAGCGATGACCGCCAAAACAGCCCTCGGACCCGCAGCGTAGAGCAGAATTTGACCCTGCGTCCCCGAGATGCTGGTCTCGGTCAGCTCACCAGCCTCGATTGTTGTAATGATACGCTTATTCAGGCTCACAGCTGTAGACGCCATCGCCGCCATACGCGCCGGGTCCCCCTGATTGGCCGTCTGCACCAGGGAAAGACCATCGTTGCGTGCCACGATCACGCTCTTGACCTTGGGTACCGACTCGCGCAGGGCGTCGATAATCTCTTGTAAATTTTTTATGTCTACTGTCGCAGTCATTCAGGTGTGGTCCCTTTTAGAATGTAGCCGTGAACGTCCCGGTACTAAGGCGGCCTTCTCCATTCTCCTCTTTTTCGATCGCCTGTAAAAGTGCAGTTATCGCGTTAAGTGCACTTTCTTTCTGAGTCGCGTTGACTGCCACGACGTTTGTAAGCGCGAGGTCGAAGTAAGCAGCCACATCTTCGGGCTCCCAGACGCGTCCGAGATCCTGGCGCGTTACGCCTACGATAAAGGGCACCGGGATACGGCTTGTGACAAACTCGAGGATACGGCGAGCATGAGGATAGTCTTTTGGCTTATCTCCAGGAATAAGCAGGATGAGCCCTAGAGCACCCTCGCAGAGCACTTCCCACATGAAGTCGAAACGGTCCTGGCCCGGTGTGCCGTAGAGATGAACAACCGTGTCCTCAGCCGAGAGAATACCGAAGTCGAAGGCTACTGTGGTTGTTTCCTTGCCGATGTCCTCGGATGACAGCTCTTCCGTTTCGATGACGTCAATCACCGAAAGACTACGAATAAACGTCGTTTTTCCCGCCCCTACTGGGCCTGACACGACGAGCTTAAGCGGTTGATCCATTATTTGCCTCCGAACGAAAAGACAGAAAGTAGGCGCTGAATGAGGCCCTTTTTAGGACGTGGGGGCGCCGGTGTGTACTTCACTGTTGCGCTTGGAGGACGAACGTAGCTGCTTGGGGGTGCCGACTCCATCGCCATAGCCCTAGGGGGCATCGAGCTGTAGCTGCTGAAGCTACTCGTGTAACCACCATAGTTCGTCGCGTAGGCACGAACCGGCGTGATTCGGTCGAGCGAGCGGAGCCGCTGGAAGTAGATCTGCACCTGTGGAACGGACAACCGTAGCGCACTGGCAAGCTCGCTGGCACTGCAACCGGAAAAAAGGTGATCGTGGCTGCGCTGCATAAAGTCCCGCAGATCGTCCGGTAACCGCACATCGGCGTTGAAACCATTTTTCAGCCGAAAGCGGGTCGCCTGATCGGGAATATGCTCGCTTCCCAGAGTGTCTTGTTGAGGCTGCAGGTCTGCTGCGATCTGCAAGATCTCCTCGCGGGTGAAACTCACCTCATGCGCAAGCGCCTTGAGCGAGGTCTGGCTAAATTCGAATTTACCTGCCCTCATCTCGAGCAGGGCTTTTACACTCCGGCGTAGCGACACCGTATCGAGAATAGAGAAACCGTCGTCTTGGAATGACAGGATCATCCCTTCCCGCAAATGCAATTCGAACTTCTTCCCTGCTTTGGTGTTAATAAAAAGCTTCCCCGTGCGGGCTCCCAACATGTGGAGCACTTCCGGAGCCGACATATCTGAGAGGTCGCCAAAAATCGCCATAACTAAATCTTAACTGTCCTGTCTTACAAAATAATCACTGGTTTTAGGTCGATGACTCGCGCATTTGAGTTCATTTAAAAAAGTTAAAGATGAAGAAAAATAAACAAAGAAGTCTATTGAGCTCATAGTGTCGAGTATAAGCTTACTGTCACGCGCGGTAAGGTTTGGCGAGCAAAGCGGCTGGAAGAGCTACGTACCCCTTGCTTAGCCAGGGAAACGGACACTAGAATAGCAGAGGGGTAAATTTAACAGCCCAGCATACGAAGATAGCATCTAATGGCGCTACTGGGACTTTCGCAACCACCGATAGCTTGTTTAGAGGGTTCGAATCACAGGGCAACTTTTGACCTTACGGTCATCCATAAGGAGTGAAGACATGACGCGAGCAAGCACAACAAATGTCGATGAAGCACTGAGCGACGCACTGCTGATCGATGGGGCTTCAGCAGCCATGATCGTAGATTACGACAGCGGTATGGCGCTTGGCACGATTGGCGGCGGGATCGACCTCGACGTGGCAGCCGCAGGCAATACCGAAGTGGTGCGCGCCAAGATGAATACCATGGCCGAACTCGGTCTCAACGATGAGATCGAAGACATCCTCATCACGCTGGGCAAGGCCTATCACATCATTCGCCCGCTCCCCGGCACGACGCTGTTTTTCTACCTCGTGCTCTCGCGCAAGGCCAACCTCGCCATGGCGCGTCACAAACTCACGGGCATCGTCGCCAAAGTCCGCGTCTAAGCACTCTCGTTACCGAAAAACCGCAGGCCTGAACCTGCGGTTTTTTGTGTTTGCCCCTCGTCAAGTAGGTCGTATTGCACCGTTACGCAAACTAGCCTTTATCGTGGACTGTGGCGCTTCCCGGCGAGCGTGCCCATCGTGCCAGGCAGCTCGCTACTCTGATTGACTTTCAGCGCACAGGCGACTACCATAAGTATATGATTCTGCAAATATCCAGACTTCTACGACTAGGCGGGCCAAGGCTGTAAAGCGTACCCGCTTGCCGCCCTGTGCCCTAGCCTGACGGTTAGGGTTTTTTCTTGGTGGCGCTCCCCATTCTACGTTCGATACAGTGGAGACACCGATGACGACCGAAGCCACCCCCCAAAGCGCCGCAACCATCTACCGTTCGTCGCGCTACAACCCGCAGGAGCTCGAGCCCAAATGGCAGCAGATCTGGGCCGACACGAAGCTCTACGAAACCAATTTAGACGCAGCCCAGAACCCCTTTTACTTCCTGACCATGTACCCCTACCCCTCGGGTGACCTGCACATTGGTCACTGGTACGCATACGCTGTACCCGACGCCTACGCCCGCTTCAAACGGATGCACGGCTTCGATGTGTTTTTCCCGATGGGCTTCGACGCCTTCGGCCTGCCCGCTGAAAACGCTGCAATCAAGGCTGCACGTGAAGGGAAAACGGTCCACCCGGCAACGCTCACCTACGAACGCATCGCCCACATGGAACGACAATATGCGCAGATGGGTACCTCGCTCGACTGGTCGAAAAAGATCGTTACCTGTGACCCCGAGTATTACAAATGGAACCAGTGGTTTTTCCTCAAGATGTACGAGCGGGGTCTCGCCTACCGCAAAGAATCCACAGTCAACTGGGACCCAGTAGATCAGACCGTGCTGGCCAACGAGCAGGTCATCAACGGTCGCGGCGACCGCTCGGGCGCCCTCATCGAGCGCCGCCTGATGCCACAGTGGCACTTTAAGATCACCGACTACGCCGACGAACTGCTGGACTTCTCCGGTCTGGATTGGCCCGAGAAGGTCAAACTCATGCAGACCAACTGGATCGGTCGCAGCGAGGGCGCTGAAGTCACCTTCAGGAGCGAAGCAGGCGACGATATCGTCGTCTTTACCACACGACCGGATACCCTCTGGGGCGTGACTTTCATGGTGTTGGCCCCCGAGCACCCGCTGGTTGCCAAACTGACGACGCAGGGGCGCAAGGAAGCCGTCGAGGCTTACGTCAAGGCGGCCTCGCACCTGAGCGAGATCGAGCGGCAGTCCACCGAAAAGGAAAAAACGGGCGAATTTATCGGTGCGTACGCCATCAACCCGGTCAACGGTAAGCGCGTGCCGATCTGGGTCGCCGATTACGTGATGATGGGGTACGGCACAGGCGCGATCATGGCAGTGCCCTACGGGGATGAACGCGACTTCGCGTTTGCCCGCAAGTTTGGTCTGGCGATCAAACCCGTCGTTGCCCGGTCCGTAGATGAGATCCCCGACCCCGGGGCGATGACCGAGGCGTACACGGGTGACGGCGTGATGGTCAATTCGGGCTCGTTCGACGGCACCCCTGCCGGCAAGGGTTCGGAAGGCGTCGCTAAAGTCGCGGCGTGGCTCGAGCAAGAAGGCCACGGCCGCAGCACTGTGACCTACAGGCTGCGCGACTGGCTCATCTCCCGACAACGCGCCTGGGGCACACCCATCCCCTTCCTCTACTGCGACACGTGCGGCCTCGTTCCGGAAAAAGAAGAGAACCTGCCTGTCGTGCTGCCAACCGACGTGGCCTTTATGCCCACCGGCGAGTCGCCGCTCAAGTATCACGAGGCCTTCCTGAACGCGACCTGCCCGCACTGCGGCGGCAGCGCCAAACGTGAGACGGACACGATGGACACCTTCGTCGACTCGTCGTGGTACTGGTTCCGCTTTCTGTCGCCCCACAAGGAAGACAGCCCTTTCGATACCGAGCTGGCCGCCAAGTGGACACCGGTCGAGCAGTACACGGGCGGCGTCGAGCACGCCATCTTGCACCTCCTCTACGCCCGCTTTTTTACCAAGGTGATCCGCGACTTAGGTCTCGTCAAGGATGACGAGCCCTTCACCAAGCTCCGCAATCAGGGCATGATTCTGGGTGAAGACAACGAGAAGATGAGCAAGTCTCGAGGCAACGTCATCAATCCGGACGACCTCGTGCGCGAGTACGGCGCGGACACGGTGCGCAGCTACCTCATGTTCATCGGGCCGTGGGAGGCTGGTGGCCCCTGGAGTTCGACCGGCATCGAGGGCGTTGCGAGATTTTTGAACCGCGTCTGGACCCTTGTGGTCGAAACCCCTGAGCGCGATACCCCAACGGACGAGGCGGCAGAGCGGGAGCTGCGCCGCGCCGTCAACCACGCTGTCAAAGAGGTCAGCGAAGACCTGACGAACCTGCAGTTCAACACCGCCATCGCCGAGCTGATGACGCTGACCAACGCCATGAACCGCGCCAAATCCTCTAGCATGGTGGAGACGGATACGTGGCTCGAGGGCGTCAAAAAGCTCCTTCTGCTGCTCGCGCCGATCGCCCCGCACATCACCGACGAGTTGTGGGAACGGCGCGGCTTCGGGGGCTCTGTCCACACGCAGCCCTGGCCCGACTACGACGAAAGCGCGCTGGTGCAGGATACTGTCACTGTCGCCGTGCAGGTCAACGGCAAGCGGCGCGGTGAGATCACGGTCGCCAAGGACGCCGACAAGGACGCCGTTTTGGCTTCTGCCAAAGCCGAAGTCAATGTAGCGCGGCATGTGGAGGGTAAAGAGATCGTCCGGGAGATCGTGGTGCCGGGGCGGCTAGTCAATATCGTCGTCAAGGGTTGAGACTTTTTGACGTCCGAACCGGGGAAGGTTGCTTCCCCGGTTTTTTTGGCTCGAGAGTAAGCGGTAACCCGGCGCCCTCCGCCCACCATTCGGCTTAAGCTGACCTGTACACAGCAGTGAGCTATTTCAGTGCGGGAGGTGGTATGAACACGACTTGGGAGACTATCCTCGAGCAGCAGTTTGGAGCCGCCCTGGACATGCTCGAGCGGGCAGTTTCAGCCTGCCCGGAGACGCTCTGGGCCGACCAGACTCAAGACCCCGAGTACTGGTACCTCGTCTACCACATGCTCGCTTATCTCGACAGTTACCTCGAGCGTGCCGTTACAGCATTTCCGACGCCAGCCCCGGTTGCCCCGACAGACGAACAGACATTGCCCGAAACGCCCTTCTCCAAGCTGGACTTGCAGCGTTACCTGGCGCATGGACGCATGAAGGCAGCCCGAGCCTTTGAACAGCTGCATGCCGAGCACATTCAGGACCGCACGACCTTCGCACCCGGCGACCTAAGCATTTTCGAACTGCTCCTCTACAACACCCGTCATATTCAGCATCACACGGCCCAGCTTTACCTGATCTTGCGCCAGCAAACAGGTTCGACACCCGGATGGGTAGGCAAGTAGCCCGCAAGAACTACTCTTTCCTATCGTCGACCAAAAGCAGCCCCTAAGTTCGAGCAGCGTAGCGGAGACGCACTGTAAAAAGGCATATCTCATCGGATACACCCCGCAGATAGAGCAACCTCTGAGTAAGCGCCTCGAAAGGTCGCTTCGCCACCAAACAAACATGCCGGGTGATAACGCCCGGCATGTTTGGAATGTTTTCGAATCCGCCCGCGCTACTCCACCGTCACACTCTTGGCTAAGTTACGAGGCTGATCCACGTCCCGCCCGAGCCGGGACGCCGTTTCGTAAGCCAGCAGTTGCAGCGCCACCACGTTGACAATTGGGGAGAGCAGCTCGAGTGTGTGCGGAACATAGATCACATCATCGGCGTGGGCGCTGATGCGGGTGTCTCCTTGCGAGGCAAGCGCAATGACTACACCGTCTCTGGCCCGCACTTCCTGCAGGTTCGAGATGGTTTTGTCGTAGAGGGCCGAAGCCGTCGCCACCGCCACGACGGGCAATTCCGCGTCGATCAGGGCGATAGGGCCGTGTTTCATCTCGCCGGTAGCGTAGGCCTCGGCGTGGATGTAGGAGATCTCCTTGAGCTTGAGGGCACCCTCGAGGGCCGTCGGATAGTTCGCGCCGCGTCCCAAAAACAGGTAGTCACGCTTGGACTTGTAGGTCTCGGCGATCCGAGCCACGTCCTCCCGCACGCGTAGCGCCTCCTCGACGAGTCCCGGAAGCCCCCGCAGGGCGCTGATAATCTCGGCAGCGCGCTCCCCGCTCAGGGTGCCATTGGCGCGCCCGAGGAAGATAGCGAGCAGTTCAAAGGCCGCCACCATCGCGGTATAGGCCTTGGTCGAGGCAACCCCGATCTCCGGCCCGGCGTGGATGTAGAGCACGTCGTCGGCTTCACGGCTGATCGAGGAGCCCTTGGCGTTCAGAATGGCGAGCGTTTTCGCGCCCTGATGCTTGGCTTCCCGGAGCGCCTCGAGCGTGTCGATGGTCTCGCCCGACTGTGAAACGACCACGCACAGGGTGCGGTCGTTTAGAACCGGCTCGCGGTAGCGAAACTCCGAGGCGATCTCGACGTCTACCGGAAGGCGGGCCAGCTTTTCGATGAGGTACTCGCCGACCATGCCCGAGTAGTAGGCCGTGCCGCAGGCCGTGATGACGACACGGTCGATCTCATCGGCGTTCAGGCCCAGCTCGAGCCGCACGTCCGTCCCGTTACTGGCAAAGCGCCCCCCGAGGGTGTTTTGCAGCACGCTGGGCTGCTCGTAGATCTCCTTGAGCATGTAGTGCTCGAAGCCCGCTTTTTCCGCCGACTCCGCGTCCCAGTCGATGGTCGTAGCCTCTCTGGCGAGCACGTTCCCGCTAAAATCCGTAACGGTGATGCCGTCTTGGGTCAGGAGCGCCATGTCTCCGTCGTGCAGGAAGATCACCGCGCGGGTATAGGGCAAAAGCGCCGGCACGTCGCTCGCCACGAAGTTCTCGCCCGTACCGAGGCCCAGTACCATCGGGCTCGTCTGCCGCGCCGCGACGATGAGGTCGTGTTCGGCGTGCGATACGACAAGCGCGTAAGCGCCGGACACTTCGCGCAGCGCACTCTGCACCGCCGCGACGAGGTCGCCTTCGTAGTGCGACTCGATGAGGTGAACGAGCACCTCGGTGTCGGTCTCGGAGGCGAACACGTGTCCCTCGGCCTGCAACCGCGACTTGAGGGGCAGATAGTTCTCGATGATGCCGTTATGAATAACCGCGAGCCTGCCATCTTCCGAGAGGTGGGGGTGCGCGTTGACGTCGTTGGGTTTGCCGTGCGTGGCCCAGCGCGTGTGCCCGAGACCGAGCGTACCCGTGAGAGGTTGCGTCGCCAGCGCCTCGGCCAGCACCTTGAGTTTGCCCGCCCGCTTCATGACGCTTAATGCGTCGGCATTTTGCGGGGAGATCACTACACCCGCCGAATCGTAGCCCCGATACTCGAGCCGTTTTAGCCCGTCCAGAATCACATCTGCTGCCTGGCGGTGCCCTACATAACCAACGATGCCACACATAAAAGTCTCCTATGGAATTGAAGTCTGAAGACCCCGCCGGGCGCGACTCATGGGGGCGCATACGGGCGCCATTCGGCTTCTGCCAGCCTAGAGCCAGACAGAGCCTGCGCGGTCCCAACGGGTTTTGGTTTTTGGTGTACTTGTTCCGGGGTGTGAACCCGGTGGCTCGAGCATCAAAAGATGGGAGGGGCCCGCAGACAATCTCGCGTTTTCGGTGCGCCTTGACTGCACCTTATCTCCTGCCGCCGCCTGGTCACCGGCAACTCTTCAAGACCAAACGTGCAGGAGCCCTCCGCCTCGTCACCCGGCTGCCTTCAGGCAAGAACCGGGGCTTGCGCTTCCTCGAACGTTACCTGCTAGCCCTCCTCCCACGGCGGCTTCACGACAAGCACGTCATGCAGCACGCGCAATACGCCCCGGTACGCTGGGGCGACCTCGCCGCTCTCTTGCAAGAGCGGATAGAGCACGATAACACGCCCCAGTTCGACCAGCCGTGAGCTTTGCAGCGCATCGGCGTAGGGCATCTTCGGGTCTGGATAGCGCATGGCTCCGTTGAAGTCGCGCCCGAGCGGCAGCGACACAGCCAGCGCCAGAACCAGTGTGCCTCCCAGCAGTGCCCCGCCCAGCGCTCCCAGCACGTGGCTGTAGGCGGGCTGACGGGTACTGAGGCGCGGGAAGGGCCGCAACACGACCGACAGGAGAAATCCGATCAGGAGCGCGCAAAAGAGGCCAAGGAGCGGGTTCACCTCAGCTAGGCGCAGGAGCGGATTGAGGAAAATCGTCCCGACAACGCCCACCAGAAGCCCGAGGAATCCGTGCTGCGCTGCCAGCACCACGACGGAAAACCAGAGGAGGAGCAGCACGACATCGATGGGGGAAGGGAGGAAGGTCATCGGTCGCGAATAGCATAGCCCCTGTCCAGTACGGCCGCGATGACATTCTCCATATAGCCGTCGACCTCGTCGTCGCGCAGGGCGCGGGACGGGTCGCGGAAACGTAGCCGCAGCGCCACACTCCGCTCTCCCTCGGGGATGGGCGTACCCGCGTAGACGTCGAAAGGCCAAAACGATTCGAGCCTACCCCCTGCCTGCGCTCGCACAAGCTCGGCCAGTTCAGCATAGGTCACGTCCTGCGGCGCGATGATAGCGAGGTCGCGCTCGGCAAAAGGCTGCCGGGAGAAGTCCTGAAAGGTCACGGCGTGCCCCAGGAGCGGCAACCGCACCTCGGCGAGGTAGGTCGGCCCGATCTCATAGGCCGACGCGACTTGCGGATGAAGTTGTCCGCAAAAGCCGATCTCGTCGCCGTCCCAGAGAAGCGCCGCGCTGACGCCCGGGTGCAGGGGCGCGAAAGATTTAGGCGTAAGTGACAGCGTCACACCGAGCGTTGCTGCGAGCTTCTCGAGCAACCCCTTGAACACGTAAAAGTCCGTGTCGCGGCTCGCTTGCCAGACACCGTCCTGCCACACACCGCGCATCAGGAAGGCCAGCCGCTCCTCTTCCTCTTCGCCGAAAACCCGCCCGATCTCGAAGAGCGAGAGCGCGTCGCCCCGGTTGGTCCGGGCCGCCGCCAGGAGACCCGGATAGAGCGCCGTCCGCAGGACGCTGCGCTCGCTGCTCGGGGGGCTCGAGAGCCTTACGCTCGCCGCCGGGGCCGCCGAGCGCGCCAGCTCGTCGTCCGACGAGAAGGTGTAGGTCAGGGCTTCCTGAAAGCCGAGGCCGACAAGCAGCGTCCGCAGCCCCCGGTGCGTAGTGTCCTTGCCTTCCGGCACGAAGTCCATGACGGGCACGCTCAGGCCGATCTTGTCGTAGCCGTAGAGCCGCGCCACCTCCTCGACGAGGTCGTCCTCGATAGCAAGGTCGAAACGCCAGCTCGGCACGGTGACGTGCCACACGTCATCCCCGCCCCGTTCGACAGCGCAGCCAAGCGCCTCCAGGTAGCGCTCCTGAACGTCGAGCGGCACCTCGAGCGTGGTCAGGAATTCGACGCGTGACGGCCTAAAGGGAACCGTTGCAGTCACCACGTCGCCGCCGACCTCGGTCAGACCGGGGTGGACGCTGCCCCCCGCGAGGTCGGCAATGAGCTGCGCGGCACGGGCCGACGCCAACGGCGGCAGGTTCGGGTCGACCCCGCGCTCGAAACGGGTGTGCGCGTCGGTGGTAATCCCGTGGCGCTTGGCGGTCTTGCGGATACGCACCGGATTCCAGTGCGCCAGCTCGAGCGCGACACTCTTGGTTCCAGGCGTAACACTGTCATGCAAACCACCGATCACTCCGGCGAGGCCGATGGGCTTGGTGCCCTCCCCCGCTGGCGTGGCGATAACGAGGTCTTCCGGGCCTAGCTCGAGCGTTTCTTCCCCCAGCGTCGTCAGAGTCTCACCCGCACGGGCGCGGCGCACGACAATCGTTCCGTCGTGAAGCGCGTTCAGGTCGTACGCGTGCGACGGATGACCGAGTTCGAAGGTCACATAGTTCGTCACGTCCACGACGTTGTTGCGCGGCCTGAGGCCGAGCGCGGCGAGGCGGCGCTGCAGCCACACCGGACTCGGCGCGATGGTAAGGCCGTCGATGCGGCGCCCGGTGAACCGGGGACATCCCTCTACATCCTCGATCTGAACGCTAAGGCCGTCGTCCAGCGCCGGGTCGCCCTGAGCCAGCCCCTCCGCCGGATGCTCGTAAGGAATACCCAGTTTCGCTGCGAGGTCGCGGGCCACACCCAGCAGCGAGAATGCGTCGGCACGGTTGGGGGTGAGTTCGAGTTCGATGACCGTCTCGGCAGGCCAGACGCTGGCAAGCTCGGTGCCGACCGCCACGTCATCGGCGAAAGCGATGAGGCCCCCGCCGTGCTCGTAGAGGCCGAGTTCGCGGGGCGAACAGAGCACACCCTCACTCACCGCGCCCGCCATCTCCCGGCGCTCGACCGACAGGCCGATGGCCGGAAGCATGCTGCCCGGTTGCGCGAGCGCCGTGCGCAGACCTGCAACCGCGTTGGGTGCGCCCGTCACGACCTGCACGTGGCCCGAACCCGTCTCAACTTCGGTCAGGAGCAGATGATCCGAGCCCTCGAGCGGCGTCACAGAAACGACCTCCGCGACGATCACCCCGTCCGGCGCGGCAGGCAGCTCGAAGCTGCGCTCGACGCTGAGGCCGAGGCCGTCGAGCAACCCCACGAGCGTGTCGATCTCGCGCTCGCCCGGATGCGCCCCTAGCGCCCGGGCGAGAGTCGCCTCATCGAAGAAGGTTTTGAGCCAGCTCAAAGGAACGTTCACAGGTCACCCCGGAATTGCCGCAGCACGCGCACGTCGCTGCCGTAGAAGTAGCGGATGTCGGAGACCCCGTAAGACACCATGGCCAGCCTCTCGAGCCCAAACCCGAACGCAAACCCCGTGACGTTTTCGTAGCCCACGGCCTTGAAGACGTTCGGGTGGACCATGCCGCAGCCGCCCAGCTCGAGCCAGCCCGCCTTGCCCGTGCGCGGGTTCGTCCACCACACGGCGAACTCGCCACCCGGTTCGACGAACGGAAAAAAGGTGGGCTGCAAGCGGGTTTTTGCATCCGGACCGAAGAGCGAGCGTGCCATCTGGGTGATCGCGCCGTGCATATCGGCCATGGTGATGTGCTCGCCCACGACCAGCGCCTCGATTTGGTGGAACATCGCCTCGTGCGTCACGTCGACGGCCTCGTTGCGAAAGACCTTGCCCGGCACGACGATCTTGAACGGCGGCTCGTGAGTAAGCATGTAGCGCACCTGCATCGGGCTCGTGTGGGTGCGTAGCAGCCGCCCATCGGTCATCCAGAAGGTGTCCTGGGTATCGCGGGCCGGGTGCTCGTCGGGAAAATTCAGCATCGAAAAGTTGTACGCGTCGGTTTCCAGCTCCGGCCCCACTTGCACGTCGTAACCCATCGAGCGAAACACGTCAGTTACGCGGTTGGTGACGCGGGTTAGGAGGTGAAGGCCGCCTACGGGCGTCTCTACACCGGGCAGCGTCACGTCGAGGCGCTCCCCACTGAGCTGCGCGGCCTGCGCCTCGGATTCCAGCGCCTCACGACGCTCCCGCAGGGCCGACTCGAGTTCGCCTTTGAGCACGTTGATGGCCTGCCCTGCCTCACGCCGGGCCTCGGGCTCGAGAGCGCCCAGACCTTTTAGCTGCAGCGTAAGCTCGCCCTTTTTGCCCAGATACTGGACTCGTAATGCCTGCAGCGCACCCAAGTCGGGCGCTGCGGCAATCTCACGTAATGCTTGTTCTCGCATCTCGAACTCCCATAAAAAAACACCGCCCGTAAAGGCAGCGTCGAATGTGCGCAGGTAGGCCTGCGCTAGTCGTTAAAAGGCGAAGCTAGAGGGCTTCTCACGCTCTAGAGTCTAGCGCACCCATTTACACCTTTGCAAGCGAACCATTATACCTTTTCGACGGGTCCAGGCGTAGCAGCATAAATAACATCCCCCGACCTCTAAAATATGTTCTAAATGGCCCAAATTTGGAATTCCATGCACGTTTATGCATATTGTTGTACTTTTTCGTTGTATACCAATTGTGTCGGGTACATGAAATGCGATGACGATAAAGGCTTAAACTTACAGCTAACTAACTTTGGGGAGGCGAGATGATACTACCGCGTTATATCGTCGAAGTTGATTCAGAACAGGCGCTCAGGCTCTCAGACGACCAGATCGCGCTTGCCACCCAGATAAGCAACGGGAAAACCCGGCTTCTCATCTTTCGCGACCGCTTCGTTGCCTTCAAGGTAGCAACCCATAGCGGCGGCACGTTCCACACGGGAAAACTCGTTAGTGGAGCGTCCGACGAAGCCTCAAGTGCGGGTTCCTTTGCGCTCGGCAACGACACGCTGATGCTCGAGCAGTCGCCTGCTATTGCCGAAGCCTGAACAACCTCTAGCGACTTTCTAGCGACTTTCTAGCGACTTACTCACCACGAAACACGTCACAAAACCAGCGACCCGCGTAGTTGAGGGTATCGAATAGATACCCCGAGCGCGGGTCACAGTGTGTCTCGCCCCAGCTCGTGGCCTGAGCCTGATCCGTGAAAGGACCGATAAACCCCTCGCCCGCCCGCCAGCTCTCCGGCGCGAGCGGCCAGGCGAGTTCACGCCGCTCGCCCATACGGTCCCCGACGATGCGAAAAAACAGGGTGCTGCCCGCGCCCGCAGCGAGATCACCGAGCGCGTCGTCTAAGGCGTCGCGCTGAGCCTTCTCGAGCGGCGGAAACACGCGCAGTTCGGTGTCTACTTGAGGCGTGGTCAGAGGCACATTGAAAAGCTGATGCTGCGGCAGGAGTCGCCCGAAGAGCGCGCCGACTTGACCGAGCAGCCGTGCGTCGGTGCGCAGGAGCGGCTCGGCGTTGATTGCTGCAAAGGTCAGCGGGTCACTGACGCGTAGCGCGTCCAGCTCGAGTCCCGCTTGCTCGGCCTGTGCCCGCACCGCTGCCCGGGGCTTGTAGGTCCGCACGGCCTCAAGCAGCGCCGGGTCTGTCAAAATGCCCTCACTTGACGACCGCTTCACCCGCCGTCGCCTGAGCAAAGCGGTGCGTGAGCTGAGGTACGTTCAGGATTTCCGCGAGCGCCTCGAAGAGGCGCTCGTAGTGCTCGAGATGCGCGCTCTCCCCCATCAGGCCGAGCCGCCAGATCTTGCCTGCTGTCGCACCCAGGCCCCCCGTCACGCTGATGCGGTAGCGTTCGCGCAACGTGTTGCGTACCCCGGCATCATCGAACCCCTCGGGCAACGCGACCGCCAACACCGTCGGCAGACGGTAGGCCGCCGGAACAAAGGGTTTGAACCCTAGAGCCGCAAGCGTGTAGAGAGCCGCATCCTCGAGTGCCTGCGCCCGCGCCGCGCGCGCCGGAATCCCCTCCTCGAGCACGGCCCGAACCGCCTCTCCCGTGGCCCAGTGGAGCTGCACTGGAACGGTGTGGTGGTACTTCTTGACGCTGTCGGCCCAGTAGCCCCGCATCCCGAGCGCGTCGCTATACCAGGTGCTGACCGGCGTGCGCCGCGCCGCAATCGCCTCCATCGCCCGGCGGCTGAACATGACCGGCGCGAGTCCCGGCGGAGCCGAGAGGCACTTTTGCGACCCTGTGTAGGCGTAATCGATCCCCCAGGCCAACGCACTAAAGGGCAGCATTCCGACCGTCGTGACCGCGTCGACCGAGTAGAGCGCGCCCACTTCGGCAGCGACCTCACCAATTTCCGGCACCGGGTTCAGAACGCCGGTACTCGTTTCGCCGTGAACCACCGAGATGAGTTTGGGGCGCAACGCAAGCGCGGCGCGGCGCACCGCTGCCACGTCGAAGGGTTGCCCGAGCAGGGCACGCAGCACCGTTACGTCCGCCCCGAGGCGCGTCGCCATCTCCGCCATGCGCTCGCCGAAGACCCCGTTCGAGAGAACCAGCGCCTTATCGCCGGTCTCGAGCAAGTTGGCGAACCCCGCCTCCATGCCAAGCGAGCCCGTCCCCGAGAGCAGCGCGGTAAAGGCACTCTCATCGGCACCGTAGAGCACCTTGAGGTCATGGGCGACCCGGTCGTTGAAAGCAAAAACTTCCGGGTCCATATGGCCGATCATCGGCCATGAGAGCGCTGCTACGGCCCGGGGGTGCAGCGGAGTCGGGCCGGGGGTGAGCAGGAGGACGGGTTCGGGAGCGTTCATTGGGACACCTTTTCTGTCTGGACTCGAGCAGGCTTCGGGGCAATAAAAAAGACCGCGCCTGAGGAGGGGCCGGTCGAAAGAGCGATACGTTAAAAACGCACCGCTGGTCAGGTAGCTCGAGCCAAAACGTGTTTCACGGTTTTTAGTTTACACAACTTGCACATGGTTGTGAAGTCTTTTTTTCGACACGCGCGCCCAGCGACCTCGGGAGCCGTGTCCCAGACAGGCTCCCCGGTCTACAGTCCCACGTCTGAACGTGCTGGTTTTCCGCTCCACGAGCCCCTACAATAAAGCGGTTTCTGCGGGTCATAAACCATGACGAAGAACACAGGGCGTAAGCCGCAAATCAAAAGGGGGCTTAGCATGAAGCTCGTGAGGAACGCACAAAAGTACCGGGCACTCCGGCATGGTTTCGGGCTCCTGCTGCTGGGTCTTTTCTTGACGAGTTGCAGCTTGAATCCTTTTTGTTCGGTCCAAAGCTACACCTACCGTGAGACGGTACCGGTCTACGTGCAGCAGAGCGAGATCGACAAAATTGGGAGCCAAGACCCTCAACTCCTCGTCGACCCCGGCAAAATCTACCACCATAACGACCTGCTTCTCGTCAGTGAGATCGAAAAGGGGGTTCACGTTTTCGACAACAGCAACCCGAGCGCCCCGGTCGCACTGGCCTTTATAGCCATTCCGGGAAATCATGACCTGCTCGTGCGGGAAGACGCGGGCATCCTCATCCTCTACGCCGACAATTACAATAACCTTGTCACCCTGAACATCACCGACCCACGTCAGGCGACGGTTATAACGCGGCTCGAGAACGTCTTTAGCGGGCTCTACCCGCAAGACGAGGCCGATCCCGAGAAGGGCTTCTTGGTGGGCTACGAGGAGGGCGACCTCGTTACCGAGCACTATCAAACCTGCGGGGGTGTCGTTCCCGACACCCCCACGTCTCCCCCACCTTCCCCGGGGTCGGGTGGAGACACGGGCGGCAGCGTTTCGCAGGGGGGGTCGCTGGCGCGTTTTGCCATGCTGGAAAACTTTCTCTACACCGTCGACAGCACCGCCGTTCAGAGCTTTCGCCTAGAGGCGCCCGACAAGCCCGTCCTTTTCAACCGGGTCAACGTCGACTTCGGCATCGAAACACTCTTCGCCACCAGCCGTGAAAGCGGCGATCAACTTTATGTCGGAGGCAACCAGGGTCTCTACATCATGGATGCCCGCGACCCGAGCAACCTGCGCCCTCTAGGAAGCCTCTCGCACGTCCAGAGCTGCGACCCGGTCGTGGTGCAAGACGACCTTGCTTACGTCACACTCCAGGGCAGCTGCTTTAACGAGCAAAATCGCCTCGAGATCATCGATATCGCAGATCCCAGCGCCCCCCGGCTCGTCACCGACTACAGCCTGCAAGAACCGTTTGGGTTGGGCGTCGATGGTGACTACCTGTTCGTCTGCGACGGAGCTGCCGGGCTCAAGATCTATAAGGGTGCGAGAACGCCCGAAACGCTCAGTCTTGTCAAACAGCTCGGCGACATTGCTCCTCGTGACGTGATCGCAGTAGGCGGCCTCGCGCTCGTCGTGACCAAAAACGGGCTCTACCAGTACGACTACACCGGGCTCGCCGAGGGTGAAATGCCGCTACTCAGCACAATCCCGGTGGAAGCTCCGAAGTGACTGAACCCGTACTTCCCACCTTGACACTCACCCTGGCCAAAAGTCGTGCGTGGGAGTCGGGACCATCGGACGCGTTTTTGAACAACTAAGGCGTAACCGAGTCTGGGTGCGCTGCGTCTCTCCTAGCCTTGTAAAGGCCCGCGAGTAGGGTGTATAATCACCTTTGCAGAAGTATCCCGACTACCTCTTAGAGGGTGGGCCGAGGCCCATCCTCTTTTTTGGTTAGCGGGAGCACGAACCCAGGCCCTATCAGGGAGGTGCGATGGAGTTAGCAGAGGCCGCCGAAACGCTGCTCAAGCCGCTCGGCTATGAAGTTTTGGAGCTCACCGTCAGTGGCAGAGGCAAAAAACGCAACGTCCTACTTCGGATCGACCGTTTGGACGGCGCTGTCGTGACGATGGAAGACGTCGAAACGGCTACGGGGGTATTCAGCCTCGAGCTCGACCGTTTGGACCCTTTCGAGAGCGAATACAACCTCGAGGTCGAATCCCCCGGCCCGGAGCGCCCGCTCAAGACCGCGCAGCACTTTCGCCGCTTTTCCGGGCTGCTTGCCAAGGTGCGCGCACACGGCGAGACCTTCACCGGGCGCGTCAAAGAGGTCACGGACGAGCGCGTGACTTTCGATATCAAGGGGCAGCCACGCGACCTTTCACTCAGCGAGATCGACAGCGCACGGCTCGCCGAGTGGCCGGACACGCCGCGCTAGGACCCACGGGGCTCAAAGGAACAGGGCAGGAGAAGACATGAACAAGGATTTTATCGACGCGCTCAATCAGCTTGCCACTGAGCGCAACATCGACAAGGAACAGCTGCTCACAAGCTTCGAAGAGGCGCTCGAGCAGGCCTACGAGCGTAACGTCGAACCGGGCAAGGTCATCGAGGTACAGGTCGATCCGGATTCCGGAGAGATCGACGTGCTCGTCATCCGGCGGGTCGTCGAGGAGTTAGAGGAACCCGATCAGGAGATCCTCCTCGATGAAGCGCGTGAACTCGACGCCTCGGTCGAGCTCGGCATGGAGATGGAATTTCCGGTCGATCCCGACCGCTTTACCCGGATCGCGGTGCAGACGACCAAACAGGTCATCACCCAGAAGATCCGCGAGGCCGAGCGCGCCATCGTCTTTAACGAATATAAGGACCGTGCCGGCGACATCATCACGGCGGTCGTCTCGCGCACCGACAACAAGCGCAACGTGTTCGTCGACCTCGGGCGCGGCGAGGCCATCATGCCGCCCAAAGAACAGATTCAGGGCGAGCGCTACATGGTCGGGATGCGCCTCAAGGTCTACGTCATGAAGGTCGAACTCGGAAGCCGGGGGCCGAGCATCCTGGTCTCGAGGGCCGCACCGGAACTCCTCGAGTACCTCATGCGCCAGGAGATCCCCGAAGTCGCCGACGAAACCGTCGAACTCAAGGCCATCGCCCGCGAGGCAGGGCAACGCTCGAAAGTCGCGGTCATCAGCCGCAACACGAATGTCGACCCCATCGGGGCCTGCATCGGTCACCGGGGGGCGCGCATCCAGGCGGTCACCGGCGAGTTGCAGCGCGAACGCGTCGACATCATTCTCTGGGACCCGAACCCGCGTGAATTCATCCGCAACGCGCTCTCGCCCGCCAAGGTCGGCAACATCGACGTCAACGGCGAAAGCGGCGAGGCGCGGGTCAACGTCGGTAACGATCAGCTCTCGCTCGCCATCGGTAAGGGTGGGCAGAACGTGCGCCTCGCCGCCAAGCTGACCGGCTTCAAGATCGACCTCGTCGCTTCCGAGCACGTTTCCGATCTCGACGCGGCCCTGCAGGCCGTCGCCGCACGGACTAGCGACACGCCGCTGACCAACGACGACGCCAAACGCGCCGCCTTCGACGCGCTCTTTAGCGCCTCGCCCGAGCCCAAGCCCGAAGCCGACGAGGAATCCGAACGGGCGTAAGCTGCATGAGCCGCAAAGGTCACATCCCAGAACGCCGCTGCGTCGCGTGTCGACGCGTCCGCCCCCAGGCCGAACTGCTCCGGCTGGTTCAACAGGGCGGCGCGTGGCAGCTCGACCTCCAGCGCCGGGCCGGGGGCCGCGGCTCCTGGGTTTGCGCCGACTCGCCCGGCTGCTGGACCCCCAAGCGGCTGGGCCGCACCTTCCGGGCACAGACCGAGACCGTCTGCAGCCTGCTAAGCGACTATGACCATGAACTAAACCGCCCAACAGCCCAGACAGGAGGCACACATGTCTGAAAAAGTCCGCATCTATCAGCTCGCCAAGGAACTTGGCCTCGAGAACAAGGATCTGCTCGAGCACCTCGACACCCTAGGCGTCGAATACAAATCAGCCTCGAGCACGCTCGACGAGGACGTCGCCGAGACCATCCGGCAGATCGTCTCGGAAGGTGGCGGCTCGAACGCATCCGCCACGGGTGCCGCGACCGGGACGCAGGTCGCTACGGCCCCGGCCGAAAGCAAGGCGGCCACAGCCACCGCTACCGCACCAGCAGAAACCGCCACAGAAACAGCGACAGGACCAACCTCCGAAACGCAAGCCGAAGCTCCGCACCGCGCCCCCGTCGTCACGGTCATGGGTCACGTCGACCACGGCAAGACCAGCCTGCTCGACTACATCCGCAAGACCAAGGTCGCCGACAAGGAAGCGGGCGGGATCACCCAGCATATCGGGGCTTATCGGGCCGAAACACCAAGCGGCCTGATCACCTTCCTCGACACACCGGGCCACGAAGCCTTCACCTCGATTCGGCAGCGCGGCGCCTCGGCAACCGACATCGCCATCATCGTGGTTGCCGCCGACGACTCGATCATGCCGCAGACGCGTGAAGCTATCGCCCACGCCAAGGCGGCAGGCGTGCCGATCATCGTCGCGATCAACAAGACCGACCTGCCGCAGGCCAATCCCGACAAGGTCAAGCAGGACCTGATGCAGCTCGAACTCATCCCCGAGGACTTCGGTGGGGACACCATCACCGTGCCGATCAGTGCCAAGACGGGCGACGGGGTCGACAACCTGCTCGAGATGATCTCGCTCGTGGCTGAGCTCGAGGACTTCCGCGCCCCGACAGACGGCTCCGCCGAAGGCGTCATCATCGAATCGGTGCTCGACAAGCGTGCCGGGGTACTGGCGACCGTGCTGGTCCAACGGGGCACGCTGCGTGTTGCGGATTACCTCGTTTCCGGCGAGGTCTGGGCCAAGATTCGCCGCATGACCGACGAGGCGGGCAAGCAGATCAGCGAAGCGGGTCCGTCGGTGCCGGTTCAGATCCTGGGCTTTAGCGAACAGCCTGTCGCTGGGGACAAGATCGTCGCCGTTGCCGACGAAGTGAGCGCCAAGGCGCTCGTCGCCGAGCGGCGTGCGGGCCGCGAAGACGCCGAGACGGACGACTCCTCCAAGAAGACGCTGACCATTGCCGACCTTTTCGGCAAACCCAAGGTCACGCGTATCAACCTGATCTTGCGGGCCGACACCCAGGGATCGCTCGAGGCCATCAAGGGCGTCATCGCCAAAGAGGCCGAACAGGTCGACGAGGTCGCCGTCGAGGTCATGCTCGACGGCGTTGGCGCGCCGACCGAATCCGACCTCCTGCTCGCCTCGACCGCCGACGCCACCGTGATGAGTTTCGGTGTCCCAGCTCCCGGCAGCGTCAAAAAGGTCGCCGAACGTCAGGGCGTGCCCCTCAAGAACTACCGCATCATCTACGACCTGATCGAGGACGTGCAGCGCATGATTCGCGGGCAGATCGAACCCGAGTACGAAGAGCAGGTGCTCGGTCACGCCGAAGTGCGGCAGGTCATCCGGGTTCCGCGCAGCGGCAACATCGCGGGTTCCTATATTACCGACGGCACCATCCGACGCGGCTCGAAAGCGCGGCTCCTGCGGGCGGGCAAAGAGGTCTATAAGGGCTCGATTGCTCAGCTGCGGCGCTTCAAGGACGACGTGCGCGAAGTCTCGACGGGCTTCGAGTGCGGGATCAACCTACAAAACTACGACAATGTGCAAGAAGGCGACATCATCGAGGCCTACGACATGGTCGAGGTGCCGCTCTAAACGCCCACCTCACTGGCAACTCGAGTCTCCCCCGGCGCAACGCTGCGCCGGGGTTGTTTTTTCGCCAATATTGCTCGCTTCCCTTGCCCTTGTCGAGACAATGGCGACGTCTCAGATTTGCTCACGCGGTTATCTATAGAATCAGCTCGTGAGGCTTCACAACGAAAAACTGCCCTTCAGCCCATTCGCCATACTAATGGTCTTCTTGCTTTTCACCATTTCCTTGGCCCAGAATGAAGGCCTTTACGCACCTGCCCCACCGGCCGACGCGGCCTTCGTGAGAATTTTCAATGCGACTGCGGAAGTCCTGAATCCGACACTTGGCACCTCGAGCTACGATCCCCTCCCCCAGAACACCGTGAGTCCATAT